>JAZBPF010000654.1:0-14699 GCA_036351515.1 Pseudomonadales bacterium
CGGGGGTCCCGCGTCGCGGCATCCTCGACCCCGACGATCCTGCGAACCCGGCCGCGCGCTTCGACATGGCCTACGTGCCCTACTGTGACGGTACGCTCTTCATCGGCGACACGGACGTGGACTCGAACGGCGACGGCCTGAACGACCGCTTCTTCCGCGGCCTGCAGAACCTCTCGGCGGCGCTCAATGTCATCCACGCGACCTATGCGGCGCCGCGCAGGATCCTGCTCGCGGGGAACAGTGCCGGTGGCCTCGGCGTGCACTTCGCACTGCCGCTCGTCCGCAAGCTCTATCCCGAGACGCCGATCGATCTCGTGAACGATTCCGGCGTCGGCATCTACGAACCGGGTGCCGTCGAGACCCTGATCCAGTACTGGAACGGAAGCTCCGCGATCCCCGCGGACTGCGAGGACTGCATCGGCGACGACGGCAATCTCACCGGGTTCCACGCATACCAGCTCGAGGAGGACGCCGGACTGCGCATGGCCTTCCTCAGCAGCAGGCAGGACGAGGTGATCACCGGCACCTTCGGCCTCATCGCGCCGGAAGCCTTCGAGGCGCAGCTCCTCGAGGCGGTCGACGAACTCGCGACGGCCCATCCTGATCGCTTCGCGAGCCTGATCGCCGCCGGCGAGGAGCACACCTTCATCCAGAGGCAGTTCGGCTACCCGATCGCCGACACGACCGTGCGCCAGTGGATCGCCGAGATGCTGAGTGGCAGTTCCGCCTGGACGTCGCGCGCCGATTGACACGCGTACCGGGGCGCGGGCACCGCTGAGCCGGTGCTCAGCGCCGCGGCAGTCGTACGTCCACGCACAGGCCGCCGGACGTGCGGTTCCGGGCGACGATGCTGCCGCCATGGAGCCGGATGCTCCGGGCTGCGATCGCGAGACCGACGCCGCCTCCGTCGCCGGCGCCCTGTCGCGCGCCGGCGATGCGATGGAAGGGCTCGAAGATGCGCGTGCGCTCCGCCTCGGGTACCCCCGGGCCGAGGTCCTCGACGCGAACGCTCACTGCGTCGTCGTCCGCCTCGACGACGACATGCACGACGGTCCTCGGTGGCGTGAAGTGCACCGCGTTGCGGATCACGTTCTCGAGGGCGCTCTGCAGCAGGCCGCTGTCGGCCGCGACGACGGCGCTCGATGGTGCTTCGACGAGAACGCGCTTCTCGTCGACGACACCCTCCAGGCTCGCGTCTTCGGCGATGTTGCGGACGAGGTCCGCGATGTCCGTCGGCGCACGTACGATCTCCGCTCTTGCCTCGAGTCGGCTGTACACGAGGATCTGGCCGATGAGCGCATCGAGGCGCTCCAGCTCGCCTTCCATGCGCTCGACGAAGGCGGCATCGACCTCCCGATCGTCCTGACCCGCGAGCGACAGCAGCGCCTGCAGACGGGCGAGCGGCGAGCGCAGTTCGTGGGAGACGTCGCGCATGAGGCGCTGCTGTGACGTGAGCAGACTCTCGATGCGCTCGGTCATGGAGTCGAAGTCGCGCGCGAGCACGGCGATCTCGTCGGAGCGACGTCCCAGCGTATGGGCGACGCGCACGCTCAGGTCCCCCGCGGCTACCCGGCGACCGGCTTGCTGAAGGCGGAGCACCGGTTGCACCACGAAGCGCGCCAGGAGCAAGGCACCGATGGCGCTGATCGCGAGGAACGCGAAGGCGCGTACGGCGATGAGCGGGAACGCGATGCGGTTCAGGCGCAGCTGAACGGCGACGGCGTAGCCGTGCGGGCCCTCCGAGACGACCGGGATGCGAGCGGTCGCGAGGGTCGGGCGCGAGGGCGTGCCGTGCTGCAACAGGGGGCCGACCTCGCCTGGCACAGCTCGTCCGAGTAGATCGTCACCCCCTGGCGTCAGGACGTAGACGTCGAACAGGGGTTCGAAGTCACTGAGGTACGCGTCGGTGACGAGGTCAGCCATCGCGCCCGCATCTTCTTCGGGTTGCCCGGCGAGGCGGTCCGCGAGATCGCGCGCGACGTGCTCGGCCACACGTCGCGGCAGTGCGTCTCCGAAGTCGCCACCGAGCGCCCCGCCGATGATCAGTGTCGTGATGGGCACCATGAGGAGCGCGGTCAGCCAGGCGGTGACGAAGATGCGCGGGAACAGGCCCGTCATGGCGTCTCGAGGTACAGATAACCCTGGCCGCGTACCGAGCGGATCCGCTGGCGACCATCGGGCAGGGGGCCGAGCTTCCGGCGCAGGTTGCTGACGTGCGCATCGACGCTCCGGTCGTGGGGCAGTGCACGACGGCCGAGCGCGTGGCGGGAGATCGTGTCGCGATCGACGATCTCGCCGGCCGCGGTGACGAGGGCCTCGAGGACGAGGAACTCGGCGCTCGTGAGCGGCAGCAGGACCCCCCGGACATAGGCCGACTGGGCGCCCACCTCGAGCTCGAGGTCTCCGACGACCGTGCGCTCGACTTGCGCGGCCGGCTCTCCCGCCGCGCGCGTACGGCGCAGGATCGCGCGGATGCGGGCGGTGAGCTCGCGGAAGTTGCACGGCTTCGGCAGGTAGTCGTCCGCGCCGATCTCGAGCCCAAGGATGCGATCGATGTCGTCGCCCCGCGCCGTGAGCATGATCACGGGTGTCCCGACGCGGTCGCGGATCCTGCGCAGCACCTCGAAGCCGTCGATCCCCGGCAGGCCGACGTCGAGGACGACGACGTCGAAGTCATCGGACGCCGCCCGGGACGCACCTGCCAATCCTTCGTGCGCGACCTCGATCGTGAAGCCTCCTTCCGCGTCGAGGTACTGCTGCATCATTTGCGCGAACTCGACGTCGTCGTCGATGACCAGCACGGCGACGGCCAGGGCGTCGGTCTTGCCGCTCATCGCGGCGCATCCCTTGCAGCAGTCCTGCGCGGATCGCGCCACATTCAGCTGTGGTTCCACCAGGCGACGTCGGAAAAGGCGCGCAGATCGACCTCGAAGCTCCGCGCCGAGCGGTGCTGGTGCGCGAGGTGCCAGTACGTCTCTGCGACCTCGGCGGGCAGGATCAGGCCGTCTCGGCCTTCGCCCCGCGCGGCGCGCAGCGCCGCGAAACGCTCCGGCCCGAGCATCCGTCCGAGCGTGTCGGGGGCGTCCACGGCGCCGTCGATCAGCACGTGGACGACGTGGATGCCCTGGCTGGCGAACTCCGCGTTCAGGGTCTGGCAGAGCATGCGCCGTCCGCCCATGGCCGCCGCGTGCGAATGCTGGCCCCTGTTGCCGCGCAGCGCGGCGGTGGCCGAGGTGACGATCATGCTGCCGCCGCCACGCTCCACCATGCGCGGGAAGGCTGCCTGCGCGAGCCTGAACAGCCCGAGGGTCGCCATACGCCAGCCGAGCTCGAAGGTCTTGAGCGGCGTGTCCGCGAGGGAGCGGTCGCCGATCTGCGCGCCGAGGTTGAAGACCAATACCTCGATGGGCCCGATCTCCGCCTCGACCTCGTCGACGACGGCCTCGATCGTGCCTTCCTTCGACGCGTCGAGAAGACGGCCCGTGGCCTCACCACCGGCTTCGCGGATCTCCCCGACGAGACGCTCGAGTCCCTCGCCGTCGCTGCGCCGGCAGAGCACGGCGTGATAGCCGCCTGCGGCGAACCGTGCCGCCGTCGTCCCCCCGATCCCCGCACCGGCGCCGAGCACCAGACAGACTCCTGCCATGAGCTGGCTCCTCTCGTTCCCGCGTCGCGACCGATCCGGCGACGTTGCACGGGTCTGCCTCCAGGGCCTCGTCGGGCGCGCTCCGAGCCGCAGGGGCCGCAGCACCCTCGCGTGTTCCTGTCCCTTCCCGGCACCGCGGCGTCGTCACGCACGAGTGCGCGGCTGCAGCAGCGGCAGCGCGAAGACGGCGATCAGCGCCGCCGTGTCGGGCCGTGACCGCTTCGGCGTGAGGGCGATGCGGAGTCACTTCCGGGCCGAGGAACACGGAAAGACGGCGGCGGAGCGCGAGACGGAGAAAGCGGGACGTCGGCGCCGGGCATCGCTCATGGACCAGGCCCGCCTCCGGTGCGTCGATCCAGGTGTTCGCGCATCGCGGCGAGCACGACCTCCGGCCCCGAGCGGCGCTGGTAGTTCTCCGCCTGATCCTTCCACAGCACGCGCCCGTCGCGATCGACGAGCAGGGTCGTCGGCACCGGAAGCCCGGGGGCATCGTCACCCGGCGGGGCGGAGTCGAAGCCCCTGTTTCGCAGGCCGAAGGCGTCCGTCACGACGAGTTCCGGGTCGGCCAGCATGATCGCCTGGAGACCGTGCAGGTGCCGCTCCGCGCGGATCTCTTCCGGGTGATCGGTGCTCACGGTGACGACCAGGATCCCCCGACGATCGAACTCGGGTCGCAGTTCCTCGAGTCGCCGCAACTCGGCGACACAGTAGGGTCACCAGTGCGCCCGGAAGAACTTGATGAGCAGGATGTGGTCGTGGAGCGTGTCCGAGTCGAAGGGCTCGCCGAACTCGTCGACCGCTTCGAAGCTCGGAATGACGTCGCCGACGGCGATGGCGTTCGCCCCCACTTCCTGGCGACTGACGGAGATCGTCAAGAGGACGAGCGAACTCAGGAGGATGGCGACCACGCCCGCCAGGCCGCCGAACCAGCGCGTACCCGCCAGGAAGGCGCCGATGCCGAGGGCGAAGGCGCTGCCGAAGACCAGGGCGAAGGGGGTCCGATCCTCGGGGATCGCGACTGCACGAAGCTGCTGGCCCCATACGGCCAACGCTCCGATCGCTAGCGCGAGAGCGAGCAGGCCGAGCGAGGTGCCGAGGTCCTTCGAGCTTCGGGGCACGGGTGGCCGTTCTGTCGAATCGCTCATCGTTGCCTCGTGCGTGGCTGCGGATTAATGTGCATCATTAGACCCGCCGAGCGCAACACCCGCGCATCGGGGTTCAGGGGAGATCACCGATGACAGAGCCCTTCGACGTCTACTGGTCGTTCCGGAGTCCGTACTCGTATCTCGTCACGCCCGATCTTCGGCGCCTGCGGGAGGACTACGACGTCGACGTGCGCATGCGCATCGTCTACCCCATCGCCGTCCGCGACCCGGATCTGCTGTTCGATCCCGCGCAGCGCGAGAAGGTGCTCTACATCGTGCGTGACTCGCGGCGCCGCGCGGAGTTCCTCGGCCTGCCCTTCGGCCCTCCCCGCCCCGATCCGATCGTCCAGGACATGCAGACGCTCGGCATCGCCAGGGAGCAGCCCTACATCCATCGCCTGAGCGCGATGGGTGTGGAAGCCGCCCGACGGGGGCACGGGGTCGAGTTCGTGAGCGAGACCTCCGCGCTGATCTTCGGCGGTACGGAAGGCTGGAACGAGGGCGAGCACCTCCGTGAGGCCACGGCCCGTGCCGGCCTGGACCTCGACGAACTGGATGCCTCCATCGAGGGCGGCGACCAGCTCGAGGAGGTCGCGCGCAACCAGGAGGCGCTCGCGGCCGCAGGCCACTGGGGGGTGCCGACGATGGTCGTGCGCGACGAGCCCTTCTTCGGCCAGGACCGCATCGAGACGCTGCGCTGGCGCCTGGATCAGTACGGCCTGAAGTGCGCCTGAGGGCGACGCGGGCGAGGGGAGCGAAGGCGATGGACCTGAAGATCCAGGGTCGGAAGGCGATCATGGCCGGCGGCAGCGCCGGCATGGGGCGGGCGACGGCCGAACGCCTGGCGGAAGCGGGCGTCGAGCTCGTCATCACGGCCCGGCGCGAGGAGCGGCTCCTGAAGGCGGCCGAGGAGATCGCCGCGCAGTACCGCACGAAGGTGACGCCGGTCGTCGCCGACTCCTCCACCGAGGAGGGCCGGCAGGCACTGTTCGAGGCCTGCCCCGATCCGGACATCCTCGCCATCACTATCAAGCCACCGCCGCCGAACGGCAACTTCCTCGAGGTGACGCCGGAGGCCTGGCGTGATTCGCTCGAGACGACACTGATCGGCCCGATCGAGATCATGCGCCACTACATCCCGGGCATGCGCGAACGGGGCTGGGGTCGGATCCTGAACATCGCGACCTTCTCCGCAAAGAACCCGATGATCTGGCGTCTGCTCTCGGGACCTGCCCGGTCCGCGCTGCTCAACTACACGGCGAGTGTCTCCCGGGAGATCGCCCGCGACGGGGTGGTCCTCAACAACCTGCTGCCGGGCATGTTCGCCACCGAGGGCGCGCGCGAGATCATGCAGACCTACGCCGAGGCCTTCGGCCTGGAGCCGGACCCTGGTGTCGTCGGTGCGCACTTCCGCGCCAACAACGACATCCCTGCGGGTTTCGTCGGGGACGCGAAGGACCTCGCCCCCATGGCGGCGCTGCTGTGCAGCGAGCTCTCGCGCTTCATCGTCGGCCAGAACATCGTGATCGACGGGGGGCAGCACCGGTCGATCTTCTGATCCATCGCTGCTTCCCGCGCCCGGCTCCGGATGCGGGCCCGCGGCGGGCGCGTGCCATGGACCCGGGTCGACCGCTCGTCGCGACCAGTCGGTCCTGACTAGTCAATGCTGACTGTCCGGATTAGGCTCGCCACAGTCTCGTCACCGGAGATCCCCGCATGGCCGAAGCGACCCCGATCCAGACCCTCGACAAGGAAGCGCTCCGCCGGCGCTACGCCGAAGAGCGCGACAAGCGCCTGCGTGCGGACGGCAACGATCAGTACATCGAGATCAAGGATCAGCTCGGCCACTACCTCGAGGATCCCTACGTTCCCGTCACCGAGCGCGACCCGGTCACCGATCACGTCACCTTCGCCTTCATCGGCGGCGGCTTCTCGGGCCTCGTCACGGGCGCCCGCATCAAGGAAGCCGGCATCGAGGACGTGCGCATCATCGAGAAGGGCGGGGACTTCGGCGGCACCTGGTACTGGAACCGCTATCCGGGCGCGCAGTGCGATACGGCGGCGATGATCTATCTGCCGTTGCTCGAGGAAACGGGCCACATGCCGAGCGAGAAGTACGTGCACGCGCCGGAGATCCTCGCCCATTGCCAGCGCATCGGCCGTCACTACGGTCTCTACGAGAACGCACTGTTCCACACGCAGGTGACCGAACTGCGCTGGGAGGAAGAACGGCAGCGCTGGCGCATCCGCACCAACCGTGGCGACGACTTCACCGCGCAGTACGTCGGCACCGCCCCCGGCCCGCTGCACGTACCGAAACTGCCGGGCATTCCGGGCATCGAGACCTTCCGGGGGCACAGCTTCCACACGAGTCGCTGGGACTACGACTACACGGGCGGGGACCCCGAGGGCGCGCCGCTCGACAGGCTCGCCGACAAGCGCGTGGCCATCATCGGTACCGGCGCGACGAGCGTGCAGTGCGTCCCGCACCTCGCCCGCGCGTGCAAGGCGCTCTACGTGTGCCAGCGCACGCCCTCGTCGGTGGACGTCCGGAACAACCAGCCGATCGATCCGGAGTGGTTCGCGCAGGTCGCCACGCCGGGCTGGCAGAAGCGCTGGTTGGAGAACTTCACGGCCAACCAGACCGGCCAGCCCGTCGAGGAAGACCTCGTCCAGGACGGGTGGACCGACCTCGCGCATCGCGTCATCGCGCGCATCTCGACGCTGCCGCCGGAGCAGCGGACCGTCGATGGGATGATGGCGGCCTACGAGGACTCCGACTTCGAGAAGATGGAAGAGATCCGCCGCCGCTGCAACGCCGTGGTGGAGGATCAGGACACGGCGGAGCGCCTCAAGGCCTGGTACCAGCAACTCTGCAAGCGGCCCTGCTTCCACGACGAGTACCTGCAGGCCTACAACGAGCCCGGCTGCCACCTCGTCGACACGGACGGCAAGGGTGTCGAGCGCATCACCGAGAAGGGCGTCGTCGTCGCCGGCGTCGAGTACGAGGTTGACTGCATCATCTATGCCTCCGGCTTCGAGGTGGGCACGCCCTTCGAGCGTCGCGCCGGCTACGACACCATCGGCAGGGGGGGCGAGAAGCTCAGTGACCACTGGGCCAGCGGCATGCGCACGAAGCACGGGCAGCATGTCCACGGCTTTCCGAACCTGTTCATCGTCCAGGCCGCCCAGGGTGCGAACCTCATCTCCAACTATCCCCACAACCTCGTCGAGGGCGCGCAGACCGTTGCCTGCCTCGTGAAGCACGCGAAGGAGCACGGCTTCCGGGAGATCGAGGTCACGAAGGCCGCGGAGGAGGAATGGATGGAGCTGCTCAAGGGCGCCCGCCCCATGCTCATCGGCTCCACCCAGTGCACCCCCGGCTACTACAACAACGAGGGCAAGGGCTGGGACGCGAACATGGCCGGCGGCGGCTATCCCGGTGGTCCGCTCGCCTTCTTCCGCTACATCGACCAGTGGCGGACGGAGGGCGGCTTCGAGGGGATCGAGTTCCGATGAGCGCCGACCGGATCGAAGGGTCGTGACCCGAGGCACGGCCGTGGCAGAGGCGAGCACGACCGTGACGCCGCGTGGAAGCGCCACGCGCAGCGCGCTCCTCGACAGCACGATCACGCTCGTCGCGGAGAAGGGCTTCGCCGCGACGAGCACCCAGGCCGTGCTCGAGCACGCCGGCGTCAGTCGCGGTTCTCTCCTCCATCACTTTCCGACGCGGCACCGTCTCATGGTGGCGGCGGCAGAGGAGGCGGTGGCGCGCAAGGTCGGCGCCGTCGAGGACGCCCTCGCGGGCATGGCGGATCCCGTCCAGGCGCTCCGCAGCTTTCCGGCCGTGCAGTGGCGCACGCAGAACGAGACCCCGGCGCGCGCCCTCGCCGAGCTTCTCCTCGCTGCGCGTTGGGATTCGGCCCTGGAAGAGGGGCTGCGCGAGATCGTGGTCGCCTGGAACCGCCGCATCCGCGATCGGATCCACGAGGTCGCGGCGCGGATCGGCCTGCGCAACGCGAGCGAGCTCGCCATCGAGTTCAGCGTGTTGATCGCCGCCATGCAGGGGCTCGCGGCGACGAGCGCCTTTCTGGAGGACGAAGGGACCGTCACGCGCACGCTCGAAGCGCTCACGGCGCGCTACCACGAGTGTCTCGCCCGCGGGCTCGACCCATGAAGACCGAACCGGAACGAACCGACCACGTGCCCGGAGGATGCCGAGTGCCGGCGGGCGCCGCCGAGCGATACACCGAACGCAGGATCACCACGTTTCCCCGGCACCGCGGAAGTTCCGCGGAGCGGTCCGTGGCCAGTCCAGGAGGTCAGATGCCATGTCGTACGCCTTGATGGGCGCCGCCGCGTTCCTGCTCAGTGCAGGCACGCTCGCGCTCTGGATTCGCGGAATCCGCAACGTCTCCCTGCCGGTGAACCGGATCGGGTTCGTCGCGGGCTGGTCCGCTGCAGCCGCCCTCGCCCTGTTCGCGCTCGGCGGCGGATCCGGCTGGGTCGGCGGCACGCTCGCGACGCTGGGGCTCGTCCTGGCGCTGTTCCTGCTCTTCACCATCGCGATCAGCGCGCAGAAGGTCGCGCCCGAGGCGATTCGCGTGGGCATGACCATCCCGCACTTCACCGCGCTGGACGAACACGGCAACCGCTTCGATTCCGTCGCGCTGGCGGGCAACCCGATCCTGCTGAAGTTCTTCCGCGGCCACTGGTGACCCTACTGCGTCGCCGAGTTGCGGCGATGGGAAGAGCTCCGTGACGAGTTCGAGAGCAGGGGGGTGCGCATCGTGACGGTGAGCACGGACACGCCGGAAGAGATCGCGAGGCAGCGGGGCAGGCACGGTCTGCGGGCGCTCATGCTGTCGGACCGCCACCTCGAGGCGACCGATCGCTTCGGCCTGCGCAACCTCGGCGTGCATTCGGGACCTCCGGGCCATGCGCGGGCCCTGCCGGTGCCGACGTCGCTGCTCGTCGACGCGGCCGGCCAGGTCCTGTGGATGGACCAGTCGGAGAACTACCAGCAGCGTTCCGATCCGGAGCGAGTGCGGGCCGCGCTCCGGGCATGGCTGGATCGGGATGTTCCGATTCCGGAACGGTCGGGGCCGGCCACCCCGGACGAGGCCGAGCCTTGAACGTTCCGGAGACGGTACGACCACATCGAACATCGACGACCGCGCCGCGGGAGGAGCCAGGATGAACACCAGACAGCGGTGCCTGCTGGCCGCGGTACTGCTCAGCTCGCTGGCGGCCGGGGCTGAGGATGCTCCGCCCGCGGTCCCGGACTCCGACGGCGACGGGGTCGTCACCTACGAGGAGTTCCAGGTCTTTCGACTCGCCCGTGCCTTCGCGAACGACGCAGATGGTGACGGGGCCCTGTCCTTCGAGGAGTTCCGGGGAACCCTGCCCGACCGCCTGCCGAGAATGCTGCATCGCACGGTCTTCGATCGGGTCGACCGCGACGGTGACGGTACCGTCGTACCCGAGGAGCTCGCGGCGGCGCCGGCACGCGCATTCGAGGACGCGGACGAGAACGGCGACGGTGAACTCTCGGCCGAGGAGCTCCAGCAGCTTCGGGTGCGGTGATGGAGGCGGCCGGGCGCCGGCGTGCGGTTCAGCGCGGCCGAGGGGGCGAGCCGTGTGCCCCGTGCCCCGATGCCTCGAGCTCCCCGTCAGCCTCGATCGAAGTCCGCGGCGCTGTGGCGCTCGACGACCCGAGTCCCCTCGTCGCCCCAGGCGCGGTTCACGCGAGTGCCCCGCTGGTAGGCGGGGCGCGCCTGCACCTGCTCCGCCCAGCGGATCACGTTCTCGTACTCGTGCACCGAAAGGAACGTCTGCGCGCCGTAGATCGCCCCGGTGACGGCGAGGCCGTACCACGGGCAGATGGCGATGTCGGCGATCGTGTAGTCGTCGCCCGCGATGTACTCGCGATCGGCCAGATTCCGATCGAGGACGTCGAGCTGGCGCTTCACCTCCATGGCGAAGCGGTCGATCGGGTACTGCATCTTGAACGGCGCGTAGGCGTAGAAGTGGCCGAAGCCACCCCCCAGGTAGGGCGCGCTTCCCATCTGCCACATGACCCAGTTCATGACTTCGGTGCGTGCCGCGCGCTCGGTCGGAAGGAAGGCACCGAACTTCTCGGCCAGGTGCACGAGGATCGAGGCGGACTCGAACACGCGGATCGCCGGGTCCGTGCTGCGGTCCAGCAGCGCCGGGATCTTCGAGTTCGGGTTGATGTCGACGAAGCCCGAGCCGAACTGCCTGCCCTCGCCGATGTTGATGATCCAGGCATCGTACTCGGCGTCCGCATGACCGAGTTCGAGTAGCTCCTCGAACATCACCGTGACCTTCACGCCGTTCGGCGTCGCCAGCGAGTACAGCTGGTGCGGATGTTCGCCGACGGGAAGCTCCGCATCGTGCGTGGCGCCCGCGATGGGACGATTGATGCTGGCGAAGCGACCGCCGCTCTCGCTGTCCCAGGTCCAGACTTCCGGCGGCTCGTAGCCCTCCGGTTGATTCGGCTGTCGTGCTTCGTTCATGGGCGGGCTCCGTATCGGCAAGGAGAGTCGAGCTTCACTTCAGTGCAGCAGGGGTTGCCCCGGGGGATGGTGTCGGCTGAGCCGTCTCCTGCGTGATGCTTCGCGCAAGCTGCCGGTCACGCAGGGCGCGCTGGGTACGTGTCTGCTCCGCCCGATCGATGGTGTAGCTGCCGTAGCAGTAGATGGCGAACAGGGACGGCAGGGCGGCGATCGGGCCGTCGATGAGGCCGAGCTCGAGGACGACGGCCGGATCCACGAAGTCGCCGCGTTCGACGCCCCGGGGCCAGCCGATGAGATCGATGGCGATGCCACCCACGAACACTCCGACGGCGCCGGTCAGTTTGCTCACGAAGGACCGGGCGGAATAGAAGATTCCCTCCTGACGCCGGCCGGTGACGAGTTCGTGTTCGTCGGCGACGTCCGCGAGCGCGCTCAACACCGAGATCATGAGCACCGCGCCCGCGCCGTAGTAGACGGCGGTGAAGGTCGCGAGGATCGGGAACAGGGCCGGATGTCCGTTGTCGGGCAGCAGGCCCGCGAGGCGCAGGCACACCGGGAGCGTCGTCACGACCACGTAGATGGCCACCGCGTAGAGCATCGTCGGACGCTTCTCGAACCGTGCGTTGAGCCGCGGCGTGGCGATGAACGCGACCACGACGGCAAGGGGCGTCGTCAGGCCGAAGAAGCGCAGCTGATCCGGATGCAGCTCCCAGAAGAACAGATTCACGTAGGCGCCGATGGTCTCCCGAACGCCATTGGTGGCCGCCAGGCAGAGCATGCCGAGGAGCAGCCAGACGTAGTTCCGGTTGCGGAGACAGCCACCGATCTCGTCGAGCAGCGCGCGCGAGGAGAACGGCGGTAGCGTCTGATCGACGCGTTTCAGGCGGGGGATCTGGTCGCGCGTGAAGAAGGCCGAACCCCAGACGAAGAGCGTCGCCATCGCGCCGACCCCGAGTCCGATCGGCAGAAAGCTGGCGCGGTCCGAGGTGCCGCCCTCGGCGACGCCGAGCCAGGTCCAGCAGAGGAAGAACGTCGCCGCGCCCCCGATCATGCCGAGGATGGCGTTGTAGCCCATGACGACGCTCCGTTCCCGGTAGTCGTCGGAGAGTTCCGCGCCGAGGGCGAGGTGCGGTACCAGGTAGAGGGTCAGCGCGAGGCGCAACGCGATCGTGAAGGTGGTGAACCAGAGAAACAGGCCGAACTCCCCCAGGATCACCGGGGGCGCATAGATGGCGCAGAAGCACAGCCCGAGCGGGAGCGCGGAGAAGAACAGGAACGGGTGGCGGCGGCCGAACCGCGAGCGCCAGCGGTCGGAGATCGAGCCGACGATCGGATCGGACAGGGCGTCGAAGACGACGGCGATCGTCACCGCCAGGCCCGCGAGCGCCCCCGGAAGGCCCAGCACGTTGTTGTAGAACAGGAAATTGAAGGTGTTGAAGGCGATCGTGACACCGGCTTCGGCGACGGAGCCGACGCCGTAGAAGAACTTGGTCCTTACGGCCAGCGACTGCGCCATGCGCCCGCTCCCGACCCTCGCCATTCCGAGTGCGACGGCCTGATCCGGGCTGGCGTCGGTGGATCCGATGGCCTGCCGAAGATCGCCGGCAGCCGCTTCGACAGCCTGTGCGCGTCCCTGGACGCGCTGCTGTCGGAGATCGACGGGTCGCGATCAGGTCGGATCCATCCGCCCGGAGGCCCTCGGGCCCTGCCGAAGGCTGATAATGACATACATTAAATCCTGGCGCGACCGATGCCACAGCGTCGATCGTGCCCGGTTCGAGGGACGGACCAGCGCGCCGAGCTCGGTCGGGAGCTTCGCGCTGCCGTGGACAGACGGCGGGCTATCTGGACAGGACGATCGCCTTCACGAAGATCGGGCCGAGCGCTCTGACCTTGCGCCGGAACTGCGAGATCGAAGGCCCCGTCTTCTTTGTGCCGTCGACCGACGAGACCCGCAGTTCCACGCGGGTCCGGGCATCCAGCTGCAACTCGTCGAGTCCCGGCTCGCCCTCGATCACCGCGGCCTCGATTCCCGTTGCATGAGTTAATGGCTTTCATTAGCTTGCGGCCTGATGAAACCTCGAACTCGATCGCCGCCACCGGGGAAGGGGAGCGCCCATGACCAGCCCGACTGCACCACCGGGGTTCCAGGGGAAGATCGGCCGGACCCTCGAGGATTCCGAGCCCCACTTCCAGGAGCGTCCGCACCCGGGCGAGGCGGCACCCAACGTCGTCGTGGTCCTGCTCGACGACACGGGCTTCGCCCAGTTCGGCTGCTACGGCTCCGACATCGACACCCCGAACGTCGATGGGCTCGCCGCGAACGGCCTGCAGTTCACCAACTTCCACGTCACGCCGCTGTGCTCGCCGACGCGAGCGTCGCTGCTCACGGGCCGCGCTCAGCACGCCGTGGGCATGCGCAACGTCTCGAACTTCCGCACCGGCTTCCCGCACCAGCTCGGCCACATCTCGAATCATGCGGCTACCGTCGCCGAGGTGCTGAAGGCCGAGGGCTGGGTGACCTTCTGCGCCGGCAAGTGGCATCTCGCGCCGACGCAGGAGACTTCGGCGGCAGGACCCTTCGACCAGTGGCCCCTCGGGCGGGGCTTCGACCGCTTCTACGGCTTCCTCGAGGGCGAGACGGATCAGTTCTCCCCGGAACTCGTGATCGACAACCACCACGTCGATCCACCGGCGATGGCGGAGGAGGGCTATCACCTCAGCGAAGACCTGGTCGATCAGCTCCTGAAGATGATCAACGATGCCCGTTGCGTGCGCCCGGACCGCCCGTTCTTCGCCTATCTGCCCTTCGGCGCCACGCATGCGCCGCATCAGGCGCCACAGGCCTGGCTGGACAAGTACCGAGGCCGCTTCGACCAGGGCTGGGACGTGGTCCGGCAGCGCTGGTACGAACGCCAGCTCGCGCTCGGCGTGATTCCGCCCGGTACGCAGCTCGCGCCGCGCAATCCCGGAGTGAAGCCCTGGGCGGAGCTCTCGGAGAACGAACAGACCCTGGCGTGCCGCCTGCAGGAGGCCTTCGCGGCCTTCCTCGACCACACTGACACGCAGATCGGCCGCCTCGTCGAGGGCCTGCGCGCCATGGGCGAACTGGAGCACACCATCCTCCTGGTGCTCGCCGACAACGGCGCCTCCCAGGAAGGCGGGCCCCTCGGCGTGCTGCACGAGATGAAGTACTTCAACGGTCTCCAGGAGTCGCCGGACGATGCGGTGAAGCGCCTCGAGACGATCGGAGGCCCGCACAGCCACACGAACTATCCCTGGGGCTGGGCCCAGTGCGGCAACGCGCCCTTCAAGTGGTACAAGCAGAACACGCACGAGGGCGGCGTCCACGTGCCCATGATCGTGCAC
>JAZBPF010000655.1:0-2406 GCA_036351515.1 Pseudomonadales bacterium
AGGAGTTCCGGGATGCCCGCGACGGCGCTGTCGCGCGGGGCCCGTTCCACGACGAGGTCCAGCACGCCGTCGAGGCTCCGGCTGCCGGCGGCCACGGTGCTGCCCGGGGCCACGACTTCCGGATCGGCCTCGCCCGTGAGGACGGCGCGGTCGACGCGCCCCGTGCCGTGCTCGACCCGTGCGTCCGTGGGGATCACGTCGCCGGCGCGGACGCGGATGCGATCGCCGGGGCGGAGCGCGTCGACCACCACGTCCCCGGCGTCCGCGCCTCCGGCGTCCAGGCGGTGGGCGACGGCGGGCAGGAGCGCCTCGAGGTCCTGGTCCGCGCGCGCGAAGCGGTGGCGCACGCCGAGCTCCAGATGACGCCCGAGCAGGAGCAGGAAGGTGAACATGGCGACGGAATCGAAGTAGACGTGGCGGCCGTCGCCGGCGCCGCCGGAGAGCAGGGTGGCGACGCTCGCGCCGAAGCCGAGGCCGATCGCGAGCGCCACGGGCACGTCCATGGTCAGCCGGCCCGCGCGGAGCGCCGAGAAGGCGCCGGCGAAGAAGGTCCGCGCGCCGAAGGCCACGGCCACGGAGGCGAGCACCATCTGCGCCCAGAGCAGCAGGCCCCGGTAGCCGGCGCTCATGTCCGAGAACATGCCCGCGTAGTCGCCGATGGCGAGCATCATGACCTGCATGGTCGCGATGCCGGAGAGCCCGAGCGCGCGCAGGGAGCGGCGGTGCTGGCGCGCGTGCAGCTCGGCTTCCTCCCGGCCCCGGGCGGGCACCGCGTCGAAGCCGAGGGCGACGACGCGGCGCAGGACCCGGGCGAGGTCCGCTTCGGCCGGATCCCAGCGCACCTCGAGGCGGGCGTCGGCGACGTTGACGCGGGCGTCGGCGACCCCGGCGAGATCGCCGAGGCCCCGCTCGAGCACCCAGGCGCAGGCGGCGCAGCGCACGCCGTCGAGGGCGAGCGTGACCCGGTCGCCGTCCGCGCCGTGCTGCACGAAGCGTTCGGCGACGGCGGGGTCGGCCCAGGCGGAGCGCGGCTCGGCGGCGCCGTGGGCCCCGGGGCGGGCGCGCGTGGGGGCCTCGCGCAGGCGGTAGTAGTCGTCGAGCCCCGAGTCCTGCAGGAAGTGCACGGCGGCCTCGCAGCCGTGGCAGCACACCGGTGCGCGGTCGCCGTCCACGGCCACGGTCAGGTCGCAGTCGGCGGGGACCGGCAGCCCGCAGTGGAAGCAGGCCGTCCCGGCCGTGGTCGCCGGCGTGGGCAGGGCGACGCTGCTCACGAGGCGCCGTCCCCCCGCGCCTCGAGGCGCACGGTCGCCGGTTCTTCCGGCAGGCGCACCTCGCGGCGCAGCACCCAGTCCCCGGTGGCGGGGCGGGCCGTGAGCATCCGGGTGCCCTCGAAGCCGGGCACCGTCGCGGCCCAGCGCCCGGGCGCCACCGCGTCCGCCGTGAGCGTCACGTCCCGGGCCGCGAGGGTGGGGTGCTGGAACTGCACCTCGAGGCGCTCGGCCGTGGCCTCGCGGGCGAGCTCGGCGCGGGTCTCCACCACGAGCAGCCAGGCGGATCCGGTGCGCGGGGTCAGCGTCGCCACGACGCCGAGGTCCTCCGCCCGGCGCACGCCCGAGAGGTCCTGGTTGATGGCGAGGCCGGCCTTGTAATAGTCGTCGCGCACGAGGTCCGTGGGTCCGCTCACGGAAGCGGTGATCATCACGATGCCGAAGAGGATCGAGCTGCCGGGCACGGCGATCAGGGCCCAGACCCAGGGATGGCGGTACCAGGGCTTCGCGGGGGCGCGGCCGGGCAGCTTCGTCGGGCTCACGAGCGGCCTCCCGCCGGGGCGAGGAACCGGCTCTCCTCCGTGAGGATCACGCTGCCGTCGCGCGCGTCCACGAGGTCGAAGGCGATCTCCGTGTTCGCCTGCGCCGGCGCCCGGGCCCGCAGACGCACGGGCAGGGAGCGGACCTCGCCGGCGGCGAGGGTCACGGTGCCCTCGGCGCCCAGGAGATCGGGGTCCTCGAGCCCGCGCGCGTCGATGCGCACGACGCGCTCCTGCTGGCTCATGTTGACGATGCGCAGCGTGTAGACGTTCTCCACGCGCGGCCCCGCGTCCGTCTGCACCTCGGCGAAGAGCGACTGCCGGTCGCGGATCGCCTCGAGCTCGAAGGGCACCCGGGCCGTGGCGGCGATGCCGAAGGCCGTGACCATGACCGCGAGCACCGCCGCATAGCCGATCAGGCGCGGGCGGAGCACGCGGCTCGGCCGGCCCTCGAGGGCGTGCTCGGTGGTGTAGCGGATCAGCCCGCGCGCGTAGCCCATCTTGTCCATGATGGAGTCGCAGGCGTCGATGCAGTGCGCGCAGCTGATGCACTCGTACTGCAGGCCCTCGCGGATGTCGATGCCCGTGGGGCAGACCTG
>JAZBPF010000656.1:0-3068 GCA_036351515.1 Pseudomonadales bacterium
GAGCGCGCTGCGCCGATGTTCTCGACCATCGTGATGCCCCCGACGCGGATCCGCAGCCCCAGGTACTTCGGGTTCGGCGGGTGGTCGTTGTTCGCGGTCTGCGAGAAGGCCAGGAACACCGCCGCGATTCCGCTCCACTCGATGAACAGGTGGCCGCCACGGAAGCCGTTGAGCGTGAGCGTGTACGCCGTGGCCCAGCCGCCGTTGTATTCCTGGTACTGCAAGGCGCGGAACTGGTAGCCGATGGTGTCGGCCGCGTCGGAGCGGAAGTTCGTCTGCTCCCCGGCCGTGTTGCCGCTGCCCAAGAGCGGGTTGTCGTAGTTGGTCGGCCACACCTGCCGAAGCGTGTTGTCGGCGATGTTCGAGGCGTCGTACTCCCCGGAGGGGGTCTGGGTGCGGTCGAGCGTCGTGATGGCGGACTGCGAGACACGGAGCTCGGCGTTGAGCTGGTTGGAGTCCGCGAGCTGCGACGAGCGCGCCTGGTGTTCGGTCCAGTACTTCATCTCAGACCCGCTTTCCGGCGATGGTGGTGGTGCCGGGCATCTTGTACTCGACCTCGGCCCCGACCACCACGAAGTCGTCAGCGCTCACCAGCTCCCACTTGAACCAGGCGCACGACTGCTGCGCCACGGGGATTCGGAGCGGCACCAGGCGCGGCTCGTCCCACTCGGCCGTGCCGAGGACTGCCGTGTCGTAGACGGGCTGGTTCGTCGCGTCAGGGGGCTGGCCGAGGAACTCGCGATTCGCGCCGCCGGTCCTCTCGAAGTCCTTGTAGGCGTAGGTCTTTACGGTGACGGAGCCAGCCGTGAGCAGCCAGAGAGTGACGTACTGCACACGCTTCTGGAACTGCGCGTCTCCGAGGTTCATCCACGCCGATTGGAGCTTGGAGATCGGGGGGCCGTTCTCAACGTAGGTCTTGACTTCCTCGCCTTCGAGGAATCCGCCCATCGCGCGACGAGCCGAGAGCACGAATAGCCCGGCCTCGGAGTCGGCCCCGGCCTCCGTGCCGGTGTTGTGGCCGAAGATGAGGTTCCCGTTGAAGGTCCGGTCGAGCGCCCCGACGGGGAAGCCGGTGCGGGTGCTCCACCCCTCCTTCTCGCTGTGGAACACGACGCCCAGGTTCGGCCGGTCGTTGCCATCGGCCGGGAAGTAGCAGTGGTAGGCCCGCTCCTTCGCGCTGTACCGGCCGACGGACCGCGCCGCACAGTCGGGCGTGAGCCGCTGGAGCGTGCGCTTGATGGGCTCGGACAGCCGAAGGACCTGCATCTCCGAGCCACCATCGAAGCCGCCCGTGAGCGCGTAGATGCCATCGTCGGCCAGGAACACGACGCCGAGGCCCGGCACCTGGTCAACGGTGTTCGGCGCGCACGGCGTCACTTGCGAGGACACCGTGGTGGCCGTGAAGCCCGTGGTGTAGTCGCCCCGGATGATGTCCACGCCATTCTCGCGGAGCACGACGAGCACGTTGTAGTGGGCGAAGAGCCGGACGATGGCCCCGCCCGGTGCCGCGAGCCGGAGGTAGTCCTCCGCGCCGTACTGGTGCATCCGGCCCGGCTTCGAGTAGAACACCGTGTAGGGGTCGTCCGCACCGCCGTCGAGGAACAGGCAGTCACCGAACACCGCCGAGGACCGCGCCGTCCGAGCCGGGAAGGGCTGGGAATCGGTCAGCGCCGGGGCCAGGGCTCCGACGGCCGAGGAGCGGTACGGGTCGAACCACAGCTCATCGACGTTGTTGTTGACCTGGTCGAGGAAGTAGTAGTCGAGGTCGCCGTAGGTGGGGCTGTCGAAGCTCTGGTTCTGGGTCCGGTAGATGCGCCGCGCGACGGTGCCCGGAGGCCCGAGCGGCAGGCGCATCCCCGTGCAGTAGCGGAAGCCGTAGACGTTCCCCTCAAGCTGCCACTTGACGAAACCTTCGCCGGACAAGGGACTCTCGCTGCCGTCGGCCTTGACGAAGCTCACCTTGTAGTTGAACTCGGCCTCCTGCCCGGCCGTCGCGCTTGAGTTCTTCGAAAAGCCCAACCCGTACTCACCGGGTCGCGAGATCCCGCCAGGAGCGGAGGGCCACCAGAGGTTCAGGTAGTCACCCGTGGCCGTCGGAGAGGTCGGGGTGACCGTAGCGGTCGCCCCGCTGAGCGTCGTCACGCCCATCAGGTCCGGGGCGGATGGGGCCTGGGAGAAGCCCAGGGGCTCGACGAGCTGCTCCGCGAGGAGCGGGTTCACCGAGAGGACAGAGCGGCGGGGGAGCGGCCAGCACCGGACGACGACCGGCGCATCGCGCCCGTTCGTGACGAGCACGCCGTCCGACAGCACCGTGTAGACCGACCCGTACTCGTTGGGTGCCGGGATGGTGCGGCCCGTCTGGAGCGCGAACAGGGTGCCGCCCGCGCCCACCTCGTAGAACAGGTAGAGCGTGCCGCCCGACTCGAAGAGCACGGTGTAGCGCGAGCCCGAGGGCTGCTGCTCGTACACGAAGAGCGAGTAGATGGGGCCGAGGTTGTTGAAGGGCTGGAACTTGACGGCAGGGTCCGGCCGGTACTTCTCGTACCCCACCCGGGTGGACCACCCGAGCGTGTTGGGGTCCACCGTCACGTTCTCAAGGACGGTCATCGCGTCCTTGGGCTGCGGGAGGAACTCGACTACCGCGCCAAGCTCGGGGGTCTGGTCAGTGATGCCCTGCACGGCGAACTCCTACGGGGTGAACACCAGCGGCCCAAACGGGTTGGGGTAGGTCTGGAAGTCGGCGCCGCCGCGCTGGATGCGGCGCGGGGGCTGCCCCAGGTACCGCGCTTCCATCTCCCGCGTAAGTGTCGTCCGCTTCCGCTGATAGACGGCGGACAGTGCGGGGTTGTCGTGCTTCAGCGTGACCTGCTCGAGGGCCGCGTACGCGATGGCCTGGGCGAACGCCGCCGGCACCAGGGGGATGTCCGTATCCTCCCGCATCGGGCGCGGGGCCACCAGGCGGCGGACGGACACGTCCGTGTCCGCGCTGGGGTGCGGGTAGAGCAGGAACGACGGGTACACGCCGTTGGCGTCCTGGTAGCGGACGCTGGCGGCCTGGAAGGCCTGCC
>JAZBPF010000657.1:0-4128 GCA_036351515.1 Pseudomonadales bacterium
CCTGTCGCACCGGGGCGTGATCCGGGCGCTCCTCCGCGCCCACGACCGCGGCGCCCGGCTCCGCCTGCTCCTCGACCCGAACGAGCACGCCTTCGGCCGGCGCAAGAACGGCGTCCCCAATCGCCCCGTGGCCGCGGAGCTGCATGGGAGCGGCGTCGAGATCCGCTGGTGTCACACCACCGGCGAGCAGTGCCACAGCAAGCAGCTGCTCGTGCGCCGCCCCGACGGCGAGGCCGTCCTGATCACGGGCTCCGCCAACTTCACGCGCCGGAATCTCGACGGCTTCAATCCCGAGACGTCCCTGGAGCTCCGGGGACCCTCCGACGCGGCCGCGCTCGCGGCTGCGGCCGACTGGTTCGAATGGCGCTGGAGCAACCGGGACGGGCGCTCCTTCAGCCTGGACTACGCGCGCCACGCGGACCCCAGCCGGCTGCGCTACCTGCAGTACCGGGTGATGGAGGCCACGGGGCTGTCGACCTTCTGACCGGGCGGTACGCAGGCGAGGATCGAAGCCTCCTCGCCCGCGCGCGTGCAGGTGGACGGCGGTCCCCGGCCAGGCAGGAGACGGCCACGGAGGGGGCCGGAAACGACCCTTCCGCGACGCGGACCCGCACCGCGCCTCGGTCCTCAACCGTCGCGCGTGCGGCCGTCGTGCAGACGCAGGACCGCCTCGAGCACCGAGGGGCACCGGAGGATCCGACGATGACCGAGGGCCTCGGTGGAGAGCAGCGCGGCCGTCGGCCAGGCGCGCGCGATGCTCGCCCCCACGGCATGGGGAATCACGGGGTCGTCCCGGTCGTGCACGACCAGCCCCGGCATGGCGAAGGTGCGGACCGCCTGCAGGGTGCACAGCCTCGCCGCTTCGGCTCCGAGCCGGAGGGTGACCACGCGCTGCAGGCGCTCCCTCCGCGCGGGCGACAGGAGTGCGATGCTCGCGAAGACCTCGAGGTGCTGCGCGAGGTCCCGCATGGGCGACAGCAGCACCAGCCGCGCCGGCTGCAGCTGCGGTGCGCGAGCCAGCATCGCGCACGCGGCGGTCGCACCGAAGGAGTGCGCGACGATGCTCTCGAAGGGTCCGAGGGCCCGGGTCGCCGCCTCGAGCGCGAAGCTGCAGTCGAGCAGGTCCGTGGCCCCGCGCGCCGAGAAGCCGTGGCCCGGCAGATCGAGGGCGAAGACCCGGTAGCCGCGCGCGAGGAGCGGCCCCACGAAGGGCAGCATGCTGCCCGCGTGATCCTCCCAGCCGTGCACGAGCAGGACGGCAGGCCCTGCCCCGCCCCAGCACCAGGCCGCGAGCTCCGCGCCCCGGTGACGCAGGGCCAGCCGTCGGACGCCCGGGGGAAGCCGGAGCCGGTAATCGGCGTCCGGCTTCCGCCGGGGTCTCGTGAAGTGGTGCAGCATGATGCGGTTCGCCAGCTCCGGCGCCACGACGTCGACGGTCCGCGAAGCCAGTGCGAGGGCCTTGAGGGCGGGCGTGAGCCTCGCCATGCCGCCCCCGGGCGGAAGCTTCGCAGCGGACGTCTGCAAGGGGATCGACTCCGGGCACGACGGTTGCACCGAAGCGTGCGGGGAACCCGTTCCCTGCACACCATCAGAATTGATGACGCGGACGGGGGGCCGGCGTGGTGGAGTACGGAGCGCCGGACGGGGGCCGCCGCGCCTGCCGCGCGAAACCGGAGGGAGGTCGGGTGGAGGAAGACGATCTGCGCATCGCCGATGCGTTGCTCGACAAGCTCTACGCCGTGGCCCTCGAGCCCGAACGCTTCGCCGAGCTCGTGGAGGCCTGGGAACACGCGCTCGCGCGCGGCCCGACGGTGGCCCGCACCCCGGCCTGGCCGCTCTTCCCCTCGGGCCAGCAGGCAGCGCGCGCGGACGCGATCCTGACCGTGGTCGAGCAGACGAACGCCCAGCTCGCCACGCTCCAGAGCCGGGTGGACGCCGAGCAGCAGGCCATGCTCGCGATCGACGCGACCGGCGGGATCCGCGCGGCGAACGGGGCGGCCTACCGGCGCTACGGACTGTCGGAAGGCGGCCGTCTCGAGGAGCTCTCGCTGCCCGCGGGCGCCCTCCGAGCCCTGCGCGAAGCCATCCGGAGCCTGCTGCAGGGCAGAAGCGCAGCGGGAGACGACAGCGTCCTGCTCCGCCTGGAGCGCGACCCGCCGGAGCCGTCGCTCGTGGTCGCGCTGACGCGCTGGGAGACGCCGAGCGGGCTCGAGGTGGTCCTCCTGAAGACCACCGACTTCGTCTGGCCCGAGACCCTCACCCCGCTCGTGGCGCGCGCCTTCGGTCTCACGGAAGCCGAGGCCGACGTCGTGCGCATGATCGTCGAGGGAGCCTCGGTGGAACGCGTGGCCCAGGTCCGTGGCCGCTCCATCGCGACCGTGCGCTCGCAGATCCGCTCCATCTACGAGAAGACCGCGACGCGAAGTCAGGCGGAGTTCGTCCGCATGGCCGTGGGCCTCACCACGCTGCAGCTCACCGAACCGGCCTCGGCGACGCAGGCGGCCCTCGCCGGGGCACGCCCCGCACTCCACCCCTTGCCGGACCACCGGCGGATCCTGACGCTCCCGGACGGAAGACTGCTCGACTACGCGGACTTCGGCGCCCCGGACGGGAGGCCGTGCCTCTACCTCGCGAACCTCTTCGGCGACGGCTGGCCGTCCGCGATCGCGGAGCGCGCGCGGGCCGAGCACCTCCGCATCATCGCGCCGGCACGCCCCGGCTACGGGGAATCCTCGCTCTACCCGCCGGACGTGGTCGGCTATCGCCAGGTGGCGGAGGACACGCTCGTCCTGCTCGACCATCTCGGCGTGGACCGGACGGTGATCGTGTCGCAGACCATCGCCGGCATGTTCGCCCTGGAGCTCGCACGCGCCGCCCCCGCCCGCGTGGCCGCCCTCGTCGCCATCGCGCCCGAACTGCCCTACGGCACCGAGGAGGACGAGGTCAGGATGCCGCTGTTCTTCCGGTTCATGTCCAGCGTGGTCCTGCGCTCCCCGGAGATGCTCGAGTTCGTGGTCCGTTCCGGCGCGGCGTGGGCGCGTCGGATCGGCTGGCAGCGGTGGCTGGAGCGCATCTTCCGGGAATCCACGGCCGACCTCGTGGCGATCCGGGACCCGGTCCATGCGGAGTGGTTCGAATACGGCAATCGCTACACCACCGCCAACGGTCACCAGGCCGTGCTCGGGGACTACGCGTCGATCATGGGCGACGCGCGGGAAGCGCTCCTCGCGCTCGAGCAGCCGCTGTTCGCCCTGATCGGCAGCGAGGATCGGAACGGCCGGTCCGAGCGTGCCGACGGGCTCATCCGCGCGGGAGCCCCCCTCCGCAAGCGCATCGCCCCCGGGGGCGGTCAGCTGTTGCTGCTGACCCATCCGGAGCTGGTGCTCGACACGATCCTGGAGGCCTGGGCGGACTGACGCCGGGCAGGCGCGGACGCGGGGCCCGGCGGGTTCCCGATCGTCCCGGGTCGGGGCGCGGTGGACGACCGCCGACCTTGATGGCCCCGGCCTCGGGGGCGCACGGTCGAGGCTGCATGCCGGGCGCGCGGGACGCCCGAGCGGTCACGGGCCGGGGGACGCGCCTTCCGCCCCTCTCCCCTGCGCCGCACTCCGGGCCCGGCCGCGCTCCCGGCGCGATCCGCGATGCCACGCGCTGCCCGGGAGGTGTCCCATGGAAGAGCCACGGAAACTCGCACTGCTGCGTCCGACCCTCGTCGTCCTCGGCGCCGTGTTCGTCGTCGGCATCCCGGCGATGATGCTGTGGATCTGGCCGGCGGGCTGGAGCTGGACTCCACGCCAGCACGAGTACGAGCAGATGCTCATGGGCATCTACGCGACGCTCGGCGTCTTCCTGATCCGCGCCGCGCGGGACCCGCTCGCGCACGCGAGCCTGATCTGGTTCACGATCTGGTCGAGCATCGTCCACGGCGGGATCATGCTCGTGCAGGGCGTCGTCGACCCCACGGACCGCGCGAATCTCCTGGGCGACGTTCCCGCCCTGTTCGCGGTCGCCGCCGTGCTCTGGTACCTCCTGCCCACGGCCGAGGCTCGCCGGGCCGCCGGAGATCGAAGTGGAGCGCCGGCGCCGCAGGCCCCCTGAGCAAGCCGCCGGACGAACGAGGACCCGCTC
>JAZBPF010000658.1:0-9852 GCA_036351515.1 Pseudomonadales bacterium
CGTGTTCTACATGGGGGCGTTCCAGGTGGGCCTGCCGCTGCTCCTGCGCGCCGTGCACGGGGCGACCCCGCAGCAGCTCGCGCTCGTCAACGGCGTGCACATGGTCGGCGTGGTGCTCTGCACGCTGGCGCTGCTGCGCATCGGCGACGTGGAGCGCCACGGGCGGGCGCTCGTGCTCGCGCTCCTCGTCGGCGCCGTGGCGCTCACCGGCATGGGGCTCGCCGGGAGCTTCGTGACGCTCCTCGCCTGGAACTTCCTCTGGGGCGTGGCCGGCGGCGTCGCCCTGTCCATGTCGCGCACGGTCATCCAGGAGCTCGCGCCTCCGGCGCAGCGCGCCCGGGTCATGTCCGTGTTCGCCTTCGCCTTCCTGGGCTCCGGCCCGCTCGGCGCGCTGCTCTCCGGCGCGCTCGTGGAGCGGGTCGGGGTCCATCTGGCCCTCGTCCTCCCCGCGGTCGCCATGGCGGCGTGCACGGTCCTCGTGGCGCTGCGCACGGCGCTCTGGCGTGGACCGGTGGCGGCGCCGGCGGCCTGAGGCGATCGTCAGCGGACGCGGATGCCCCCCCGCCCCCGTTGTGGCAAGCTCGATCCCGGTCCCCTTTCTCGCAGTCCGCGCCGCCGCAAGGGTGGTGCACCCGTCCCGGGCCCGGAGGTCCCGCGATGGCCGCAACGAATCCGCAGCGCCTGCGCCAGGATCTGGGCGCGGGCATCGTCGTCTTCCTCGTGGCCGTGCCCATGTGCCTCGGCATCGCGCTGGCGTCCGGTGCGCCGCTCGCCGCGGGCATCATCGCCGGCGTGATCGGCGGCGTCGTGGTCGGGCTGCTCTCGGGCTCCCAGCTCTCGGTCTCCGGTCCGGCCGCGGGGCTCACGGTGGTGGTGCTCTCGGGCATCGAGACCCTCGGGAGCTGGCCCCTGTTCCTCGCGGCGATCGTCCTCGCCGGCGTGCTGCAGCTCGTCCTCGCCGGGCTCCGCGTGGGGGTGGTCGGGCACTTCTTCCCGTCCTCCGTCGTGCGCGGACTGCTCGCGGCCATCGGCCTCATCCTGATCCTCAAGCAGATCCCGCACGCCCTCGGCTACGACGTCGACTTCGAGGGCGACTTCGCCTTCTGGCAGCCGGGCGGGGAGAACACCTTCACGGCCCTGGCGCACGCGCTCCGTGCGGCGACGCCGGGCGCGGTGCTCGTGGCCGGCGTCTCGCTCGGCTTCCTGCTGCTCTGGGACCGGCCGAGCGGTGACGGTCCGCGCCTGACCCGCGCCCTGCCCGGACCGCTCTGGGTCGTGCTCCTCGGCGTGCTCCTGAACAGCCTCGTGCTGCCGTTCGCGGCGCCGGGCTGGGTGCTCGGCCCCGAACACCTCGTCGGGCTGCCGGTGGTGGAGAGCGCCGGCGGGTTCCTCGGGCTGCTGACGGCGCCGGATCTCGCTGGGTTCCTGCAGCCCGCGGTGTGGGCTCTCGCCGTGACCATCGCGCTGGTGGCGAGCCTCGAATCGCTGCTTTCACTCGAGGCCGCGGACCGCCTCGATCCGCGCAAGCGCATCGCCCCGCCGAACCGCGAGCTCTTCGCCCAGGGAACCGGCAACGTCCTCTCGGGGCTCCTCGGCGGGCTGCCGATCACGGCCGTGGTGGTGCGCACGACGGCCAACATCAGCGCCGGGGCGCAGTCGCGGCTCGCCACCGTGGTCCACGGCGTGCTGCTGCTCCTGGCCGTGGCCTTCGGCGCGGCGCTCCTGAACCGGATTCCCCTCGCCGCCCTCGCGGCGGTGCTGATCCTCATCGGCTACCGGCTCACGCGGCCCTCGCTCTACCTCGAGCAGTGGCGCCGCGGCCCGGCCCAGTTCGCCCCCTTCGCGACCACGCTCGTGGCGATCCTCCTGACGGATCTGCTCGTGGGCGTGCTCGTGGGCCTCGCCGTGGGTCTCGCCTTCGTCGTGTTCGCGAACTTCCGCCGCGCCTTCACGCTCACGCAGGACGGCGAGTACTTCATCCTGCGGCTCTCGAAGGACGTCTCCTTCCTGAACAAGGCGGCCCTGCGCGAGACCCTCGCCGGCATCCCCGACGGCGCCTACGTGATCGTCGACGGCACGCCGGCCACCTTCATCGATCCGGACATCCTCGAGACCCTGGAGGACTTCCGCGAGACCGCGCACTACCGTGGCATCGAGGTGGAGATGAAGCGCAGCACGCTCAGCAACAACCCCGAATTCGCCAAGGACGTGGCCGCATGAAGTCCTACGAGAAGCTGCTGCTCGAGAACAAGGCCTGGGCGCAGGAGATGCTCGAGCGCAATCCGCACTATTTCGAGCGCATGAACCAGGGGCAGTCGCCGGAGTTCCTCTGGATCGGCTGCAGCGACAGCCGGGTCCCGGCGGAGGACATCACCAACAGCAACCCCGGCGAGATCTTCGTGCACCGCAACGTCGCGAACCTCGTCGTGCACACGGACCTGAACCTGCTCTCGGTGCTCCAGTTCGCCGTGGAGGTCCTGCAGGTCCGCCACGTCATCGTCTGCGGGCACTACAACTGCGGCGGCGTGAAGGCGGCGCTCTCGAACAAGCAGCTCGGCCTCATCAACAAGTGGCTGCGCAACATCAAGGACACCTACCGGCTGCATCGGGACGAGATCGAGGCCATGGACGACGAGGAGGCACGCGTCGACCGGCTCGTGGAGCTGAACGTGCGCGAGCAGGTCGTGAACCTCGCGAAGACCTCCATCGTCCAGCTGTCCTGGAAGCGCCGGCAGCTGCCGATCCTCCACGGCTGGGTCTACGGCCTGAAGGACGGGATCCTCAAGCAGCTCGCCATGATGGGTCCCGACGACGACCTCGACCCCATCTACCGCTACGAGCTCGACGCGCTCGAGTGACGGCCGCACGGCGGCCGGTCGCGGCACCGCTGGTCCCGGTGCCCTGAACGCACAGTCGAACCACCGGGGGAATCATGTTCGAACGGCAGCACCTGCGCGGCGATCTCTACGGCGGCCTCACGGCGGGCATCGTCGCCCTGCCGCTGGCCCTCGCCTTCGGGGTCGCCTCGGGGGTCGGACCCATCGCCGGCCTCTACGGCGCGATCACCGTCGGCTTCTTCGCGGCACTCTTCGGGGGCACGCCCACGAACGTGTCGGGCCCCACGGGCCCCATGGTGGTGGTCTTCGCGGGCCTCGCCGCCGCGTTCGCCGACCAGCCGGCACTCATCTTCACCGCCGTGGTGCTCGCGGGCCTGTTCCAGATCGGCTTCGGCGTGCTCGGCCTCGGCACCTACATCCGCCTCGTGCCCTATCCGGTGATCTCCGGCTTCATGAGCGGCATCGGTTGCATCATCATCATCCTGCAGGCGGGCCGGCTCCTCGGCCACGAGGCGCCGCCGGGCGTGCTCAACGCGCTGGCGACCGTGCCCCGGGCCGTGGCGGACATCAATCCGCAGGCTGCCGTTCTCGGCGTGCTCTCCCTCGCGATCGTGTTCTTCTGGCCGAAGCGCATCGCGGCGCTCCTGCCCGGCCCGCTGGCGGCGCTGGTGGTGGGTACGGTGGTCGGCCTGTGGCTGCCCGCGGCCCCGAAGATCGGCGAGATCCCGAGCGGGCTGCCGGAATTCGTCATGCCCTCCCTCGCGGCCCTGTCCTCCGTGGTGGTGCTGAAGTCCGCGATCGTGCTCGCCGTGCTCGGCGCCCTGGACAGCCTGCTCACCTCCCTCGTGGCGGACAACATGACGCGCACGCGCCACGACTCGAACCGCGAGCTCGTGGGCCAGGGCATCGGCAACACGCTCGCGGGCTTCATCGGCGGCATCCCCGGTGCGGGCGCGACCATGCGCACGGTGGTGAACATCCGCACCGGGGGGCGCACGCGCCTGTCGGGGATGGTCCACAGCCTGCTGCTGCTGGCGATCGTGCTGGTGCTCGGACCGCTGGCCGAGAAGATCCCGCACGCGGTGCTCGCGGGCATCCTCTTCAAGGTCGGCTACGACATCATCGACTGGACCTACCTCGCACGCTCGCACCGGGGGCCGCGCATCGACCTGGCGCTCATGGCCCTCGTGCTCCTCATGACGGTCTTCGTGGACCTCATGACCGCGGTCGTCACCGGCGTGTTCCTCGCGGCGCTCGCCTTCATCCAGCAGCTCGCCCAGGCCCAGGTGGCACGCCTCCGGTCCACGGAGGTGGAGCCCCAGTCCGAGCGGGAGCGGGCGCTCCTCGAGATGGCCGACGGGCGCATCAACATCTTCGAGTTCACCGGTCCCATGAGCTTCGCGGCGGCCGCGGACCTCGGCCACCACGTGCGGGAGACCACCGAGCCGCACCAGCGGGCCCTGATCCTCGACCTCGGGGACGTACCCTTCCTCGACGTCTCCGCCGCCCGGGCCGTGGAGACGGTGACGACGGACGCCCGGGAGGCGGGGCGCGACGTCTACCTCTGCGGTCTTTCGGAGGAGGGTCGCCGGACCCTCGCGGAGCTCGGCGCCGACCGCGCCATCGAAGCGGACGGCTTCCTGCCGGACCGGGAGGCGGCCCTGGAACTCGCCGTCTCTCGCCTCGCGCCGGCGCAGGCCGGGCGCGCACGCGCCGCGGGCTGATCCCCGCCCGGCCTGTCGCCGGGCGGATCCGCGCTGTCCTCCCGTCCGTGGTTCCGTCACGGCGCTCTGGCGCTCTGGCGCTCTGGCGCTCGGCCGCGAGGCGGCGTCGGGCCGGCGGATCGTGATTCCGATGGGATAGGTGTTGCCAATCAGAACGATTCGCGTTTAGATCTCTTTCGGACCCACCCCCGAAGGAGGATCGAACGTGGCTCGCAAGGGATTGTGCATCGGCGTGCTGGTCGCCGCCGTGTCGACCGCATCGACATTCGCCGCCGAGGACCCGTCCGGCGGGGCCGTGGATCCGGTTCCGAGCGCCCAGCCGCTCGACCAGATCACCGTCGTCGGCACCCGCACGGAACGCTCCCTCGATCAGATCGATGCGACCGTGAGCATCATCGACCGCGAGGACATCGAGCGCCTCGTGGCCCGGGACATCCAGGACATGGTCCGCTACGAGCCGGGCGTCACCGTCGGTGGCGGCGGTCGCTTCGGCCTCGACGGCTTCACGATCCGCGGCATCGGCGGCAACCGCGTGCTGACGGTCGTCGACAACATCCGGGTGCCGGAGGAGTTTTCCTTCGGACCGTTCCTGTCCTCGCGGCGAGACTTCGTGGACGTGGACTCGCTCCAGCGCGCCGAGATCGCCCGCGGCCCCATCTCCACCCTCTACGGCAGCGACGCCCTCGGGGGCGTGGTGGCCCTGACCACGCTCGGGCCCGAGGATCTCGTCTCGGACTCGGACCCGCTGGCCCTCGACGCCAAGGCCGGCTACTCGAGCGAGGACGACAGCACGGTCACGACGCTCCGCGGCGCCTTCGGCAACCAGCGCCTCGCCGGCATGCTCACCTACACGCGGCGTGACGCGAGCGAGCTCGAGACCGCGGGGGACGTCGGCGGCACGGGCTTCGCACGGACGCAGGCCGACCCCCAGGACATCGCCCAGGACAATCTCAACGCCCGCGTGAGCTTCGCCCCGGCGGAGGGGCATCGGCTCACGGCGACGGTGGATCGCTTCGAGAACGAGACCGACAGCCGGATCCTGTCGGACTACGGCACCTCGTCGCGGGGCTCGACGGTGTTGCGCCGTGACGCCGCGGACCAGCGGGAGCGGACCCGCTATTCCCTCAACTACGAGTTCGAGGGCGATCTCTTCCTGGTCGACCGCATGGACGTGACGCTCTACCGGCAGGAATCCGAGACGGTGCAGAACACCCTCGAGGATCAACAGCCGCCGGGCGGCGCGCCGATCTCCGCCCGGGGTCGCCGCTCCGTGTTCGATCAGGAGATCGAGGGGCTGCTCGCCATCTTCGGCCGCTCCCTCGAACTCGGCCCGACGGATCACACGATCACCTTCGGGGGCGAGTACTACACCACCGACAATCTCTCGCTGCGCGACGGCACGGACGACGGCGAGCAGGCGTCCGGCTTCCCCACCCGTGACTTCCCCGCCACGCAGGTGCGCCACCGGGCGCTGTTCCTGCAGGACGAGATCGTCCTCTTCGGCGATCGCCTGCGGCTCATGCCGGGGCTGCGCTGGGACGACTTCCGGGCGGACGTCACCGTCGACGAGACCTTCGAGACCGGGAAGACCAATCCGATCACCGGCGAGCTCCTCGCGTTCCCCGAGGACTACGCCGACGACCAGCTCACCTTCAAGTTCGGGGCCGTCTTCGGCATCACCGAGGACATCACCCTCTACGGGCGCTACAGCGAAGGCTTCCGTGCGCCGCCCTACGACGACGTGAACGTCGGCTTCTCGAACTTCTTCGGCGGCTACAAGTCGATCGCGGCCCCGGACCTCGAGTCCGAGACCAGCGCCGGTGTCGAGACCGGGCTGCGCTTCCGCGGCAGCTGGGGCGATGCCCAGCTGGCCGTGTTCCGTACGGAGTTCGACAACTTCATCCAGCCCTTCGCCATCGCACCGCAGTTCGCCGCCACCGGTGGCATCGATCCGGCCGACGGCCTGCGCACCTTCCAGGCGGTGAATCTGGGGGAAGTGGAGATCGAGGGCTGGGAGGCCCGGGGTACGCTCGCCCTCGGATCCTTCTCGGACGGCCTCGACGCCTTCTTCCTGCGCGGCGCGGCCGCCTATGCGCGCGGCGAGGACACGGAGACCGGCGCCGCGATCAACACCGTCGACCCGCTGAACGTGGTGGTCGGGCTCGGCTGGCGGCCCGCCTCGGCCCGCTGGGATGCGGAGCTGGTCTGGACCTGGTCGGCGGACAAGGACGAGGAGGACATCGACCGTGGGCTCGAGCCCGACCGTCCCGTCACGGACAGCTGGTACTCCGTCGATCTGCTCGGACACGTGGATCTGACGGAGCGCGTCCGGCTGGACGTGGGCCTCTTCAACCTCACCGACGAGCGCTTCGTCCGCTGGGCCGACGTGGCCGGCATCGGCCCCGACGACGCCGTGAACCGCTTCTCGCGGCCGGGCCGGAACTTCGGCGCCACCGTGCGGGCGTCGCTCTGATGCGGCGCCTCCACGCATTGTTGCTCTGCCTGGGCGCCGTCGCGGCGCCCGGGTCTTTCGCGGCCGAATGCCCGGCCGTACCGGACGCCTCGCGCATCGTCGTGGCCGGCGGCTCGCTCACGGAGATCCTCTACGATCTGGGCGAGGAGGACCGCATCGTCGGCGTCGACACCACCTCGAACCATCCGGAGGACGCCGCGCGCTTTCCGTCCATCGGCTACGTGCGTGCGCTGTCGGCCGAGGGGGTGCTCTCCCTGGGGCCCACGCTGATCCTCGGCGAGGAGGACACGGGACCGCCGAACGTGGTCGGGCAGCTCCGGAGCGTGGGCGTCGAGATCGTGCTCGTGCCCGAGGAGCACAGTCCGGAAGGCATCGTGGACAAGGTGGCCTGCGTGGCGTCGGTGATCGGCGCCGGGGAGGCGGCTGCAGCGCTGATGGACGAGCGCCTGAGGCCGGCCGCGGAGCGCAGTCGGGCACGCATGGCGGCGCGGTCGGAGCGTCCGCGGGGCATGCTCGTGCTGACGCTCCAGGACGGCTCGCCCCTCGTGGCGGGTCTCGAGACCTCCGGTGACGGCGTGCTGCGCATGGCGGGTGCGGAGAACGCCTTCGGCGAGGTGCGCGGCTGGAAGCCGATCTCGCCGGAGGCGATGGCGGTCGCGGCACCGGACTTCCTCGTGATCACCGACCGGGGCGTGCGTGAAGCGGGTGGCCTCGAGGAACTCCTGGCGCACCCGACCATCGCCCTGACGCCCGCGGCCCGCGAGGGACGGGTGTTCACCATGGACGGGATGCGCCTGCTCGGCTTCGGGCCCCGTACCCTCGAGGTGGCCGACGAACTCGCCGAAACCCTCCGCGCGCCCTGAAGCGAGACCGGTACCGGGACGTCAGATGGCGGGCCCGGTGCCGTCACGGTCCTGGGGAACCGGTACCGGCAGCACCGAATCGGTCATCCAGCAGGCCTCGCAGCCGTCCCGGTCTGCCCGGGAGAGCCGGAACAGGTAGCCGCGCCGTCTGCCGTCGGCTCCGTCGAGGACCACGCCGACCAGGGCCGCCTCGCCGAGACGGCGCGCCTCGCTGACCCGCGCGGCGACGTGATCGACCATGGGCCCGTAGACGGGGTTCTCGAAGAGTCTGCGGAAGCGCGGAAGGGGCCCGGTGGCGGAGCGGTTCTCCGGGGAGGCGAAGGCCCAGGTGGCCTCGATGCCCGCGTCGGGCCAGGGCTCGTCGTTGTGCGCGAGCGCCTCGAGCTCGGTGCGCACCACGGCGGCCGGATCGAGCTCCGAGGACGGCCCGACGAGGCCCGGCGCGCGGGACGCGGTGGAGCCGGCGGCGAGGGCCAGGACGGCGGCCGTGGCGACGCCGAACGCGAGGATTCGGAACTGCGGGATGTCGCGGATCATGGGACGACCTCTCGTGTGCGTCCCGCCCCGCGAAGAGTCTACCCACGAACCGGGTTCGCGAGGCAACGGCGCCCCGCGCGGCCCGGTACCATCGGACGCACGCTTCGCCGCCCCGGAACGCCATGCGCCTCGACGTCTTCCACCCCTGGAGTCTGCTCGGCCTGCTCTTCCTGGGCATCGGCGGCCTCGGCGTCGTGCTGCCGCTGCTGCCGACGACCCCCTTCGTGCTCCTCGCGGCGGGCTGCTTCGCCCGCTCCTCCCCGCGGCTGCACCGCTGGCTCCTGGAATCGCAGCTCTTCGGGCCGACGCTGCGGAACTGGGAGGAGAACCGCTGCGTGCCGCGCCGCGCGAAGCTCGTGGCGCTCGTGACCATGCTCGGGGTCGGTGGCAGCTCGATCCTGTTCGCGGTGCCGCCGGGCTGGCCGCGCTGGGCGGGGCTCGCGCTGGTGACCGTGGGCTGCGTCGTGCTGCTCTCGCTGCGGACCTGTCCGGGCACGGCCGAGGAGGCGGGTCAGGGACTGCGAGACGCCGGCTGAGGACACCGCCCCGGCCGCGCGAGCGGTACGACCGCCGCCGGGAGGCCGATGCGCAGGAGGACACTCGGGACGACCGACCTCGCGGTCGTCGGACCGAAGGCCTTCGTCCCCGCCGGGGAGTACGCGCGCTCGCCTGCTACCGGGAGCTGGGTGTCGAGCTCGCGCGGGATTCGGGCGAGCTCGTCTACCGGGACTTCGCCCTCGACGGCCGGACGGGCCTGCTCGGGAGAATCGGCCAGCATCGGTCGGACCGAGCAGGACGCTCGAGGTACCGCTGGCTGGTCTTCGTCCAGGCGAACTGCTCGAGTCGCGTCAGCTTCGCCTCGAGCGCCGGCATCCACGCCAGAAAAGGCGTCGGCCCGGTGGAGCGCCTCAGAGCACGGCGCTGATGATCGTCATGCCGACCGCGATGAACCCCACGGCGAGGACGATGGACGCGGTCGCGAGGACGACAGATCGGGAGGGGGATTCGAGCCACATGCTGGGGTCTCCTGGGTACGGGGTTCGAGGCGGCGCGGAAGATGCCGGATCGGTCGATCCGGTGGAAGCCCGGGCTTCGAGACGTGCGACGAGCGGTCCGGGAGGGCTGCCGGTCCGGAGCGGCGCGACCTCCGGCGACGAGGGACCGTCGGCAGGTCCGCGATGGGCACCGGGGCGGGGACGCGCCCGGCTCCCCGCTGCGCCCCCGTCGTGCGGACTATCGGTGAACGACCGTGGGTCGCCGAGGTCCGGCCGTGATCAGCAGCCGCGGCGGCGCGGCGTGAGCACCAGGGCCAGGACCCACGCCTCGACCGTCGCCGGAGCACAGAAGGTGGCGGGTCCGACGGCGACCCCGCAAGCCAGCGCTCCGGCGAGCGGTCCGCACCGGCCGACCGGCCGGAG
>JAZBPF010000659.1:0-4512 GCA_036351515.1 Pseudomonadales bacterium
AGGAAGGCCCGCGAACCGTGCATCTTCCAGTTGGCGGCGACGATGCGCTCGCGCATGCCCGACTCCGTGCGGCGACCGCGCCGGGCCGGGGGCGCCGCCGCGAGGGCGGCGTATGGTAGTCGAGGCCCGCGCCGGGGAACAACACGGGCTCCGGCGGCCGGCTCAGGCGGCGCCGAGGGACCGGCCGACGACCTCGGCGAGGCTGCGGGCGTGGCGCGCGATGCCGTCGGCGTCGCGCCCCTCGACCATGACGCGCACGAGCGGCTCCGTTCCGGACGGGCGGATCAGGACCCGTCCGCCCTCGCCGAGCGCCCGCTCCACGAGCCGGACGGCGTCGGCCACGTCCGGATGGCCGTCGACCCGCCGCGGGTCGTCGACGCGGACGTTCTCGAGCACCTGGGGACAGCGCTCCATGCCGCGCCGGGCGTCCGCGAGGGAGCAGTCCCGCTCCGCGAGCGCCGCGAGGACCTGCAGCGCCGAGACGATGCCGTCCCCGGTGGTGTGCACGTCGAGGCAGAGCACGTGCCCGGAGCCCTCGCCCCCGAGCTGCCAGCCCCGCTGCGCGCACTCGGCGAGCACGTAGCGATCGCCGACGCGCGCCCGGGCGAAGGGGATCCGGCGCTCGGAGAGGGCGAGTTCGAGGCCGAGGTTGGTCATGAGCGTGCCGACCACCCCGCCCCGGAGCCGGCCCGTGCGATGGCGGTGCTCGGCGATGATCCAGAGGATCTCGTCGCCGTCCACGACGGCCCCCGTGTGATCGACCATGATCACGCGGTCGCCGTCGCCGTCGAAGGCGATGCCGAGTTCCGCCCCTTCCTCACGCACCCGCGCGGCGAGCGCCGCCGGATGGGTCGCGCCGCAGCCGTCGTTGATGTTCGTGCCGTCGGGCTCGGCGCCGGTGACCACCACCCGCGCCCCGAGCTCGCGGAACACCGCCGGCGCCACGTGGTAGGTGGCCCCGTGCGCGCAGTCGAGGACGATGCGCGTCCCCGGGATCCGGAAGCCCGGCCCCACGGTCGCCTTGCAGAATTCGATGTAGCGGCCCGCCGCGTCCTCGACCCGGGTCGCCTTGCCGAGGCGGTGGGACGCCACGGTGGTCATGGGGCAGGCGAGCTGCGCCTCGATGGCGTCCTCGATGGCGTCGTCGAGCTTGTCGCCGGCGGGCGAGAAGAACTTGATGCCGTTGTCCTGGTAGGGGTTGTGCGAGGCGCTGATGACGATGCCCGCGTCGGCGCGGAAGGTGCGCGTCAGGTACGCGACCCCGGGCGTCGGCATGGGCCCCGTGAGCTGCACGCTCATGCCCGCCGCCGAGAGCCCCGCCTCGAGGCAGGACTCGAGCATGTAGCCGGAGATGCGCGTGTCCTTGCCGATGAGCATGCGCGAGACCCCCTCGCGCGCGAACACCCGCCCCGCCGCCCAGCCGAGCCGCAGGACGAACTCCGGGGTGATGGGATCGTCCCCGACCCGGCCGCGGATGCCGTCGGTACCGAACCAGCGTCGCTCGCCCATGGTGTCCCTCCCCGCTCGCCCCGTCAGGAGCGTCCGCCGTCGAGGACCGCCGCGGTGACCCGCAGCGCGTCGACGGTGCCGGCCACGTCGTGGGTACGCACGATGCGCGCACCTCGTTCCACGGCCAGCACGGCGAGCGCGAGGCCACCGGCCAGCCGCTCCCCCACGGGACGTCCCGTGAGGGCACCGATCATGCGCTTGCGCGACAGGCCGACGAGCACCGGCGGACCGAGGGCCGCGAGCGCCGGCAGGCCGCGCAGCAGTTCGAGATTGTGCGCCAGGGTCTTGCCGAAGCCGAAGCCGGGATCGACGAGCAGTCGCTCGGGGCCGATGCCCGCCCCGAGGCAGGCCTCCATGCGTTCCGCGAGGAAGGTGCGGACCTCCACCACGACGTCCGTGTAGGCCGGATCGTCCTGCATGGTCCCCGGCTCGCCCTGCATGTGCATGAGGCAGACGGGCAGCCCGGTCGCCGCCGCGGCCTCGAGGGCCCCGGGGCGCCGGAGCGCCCGGACGTCGTTCAGGAGCGAGGCGCCGGCCTCGGCGGCGCGGGTCATGACCCGGGGCGAGCTCGTGTCGACGGACACGGGCACGTCGAAGCGGGGCAGGAGCAGCGCGAGCGCCGCCTCGACGCGCTCGCACTCGAGCGCCTCCGGCACCGGCGAGGCCCCGGGGCGGGTGGACTCCGCGCCCACGTCGAGGATCGCGGCCCCTTCCCGCACCATGGCCTCGGCGCGCCGGAGGAGCGCGTCGCCGTCGAGCTCCGCACGCTGCGGATCGCCGCGCAGGAGCTCGCCGCCGTCGGAGAAGGAGTCGACGGTGACGTTGAGCACGCCCATGACCGCCGGGTTCCCGGCGAGGGGCAGGGGTCGCGCGGCGGAGGAAGCGGTCACGGAAGAGGGGTCCGGAAACGCGCCGGCCGGGGAAGGCCCCGGCCGGCGGAAGGTGAGGAACGGTGCGCGCCCCGGGGGGCGCCTGGGTCGGGGCGAGCTCAGACGAGCGAGCCCCGACGGGCGAGCTCAGGTCTCCTCGGCGGGACCGCCGATCACCGGCTTGCCGCCACCGGCATCCGCGAGAGGCGGGGCGCCGGGGGACTGGGAACCGGGGTCGCGGGGCGGCCGCGGCGGCATCCCTTCCATGATGTCGTCGATCTGCCCGGAGCTGAGCGTCTCGTACTCCATCAGGGCCTCGGCCATGGCGTGGAGCTTCTCCTCGTTGTCCGTGAGGATCTGCTTCGCGCGGCCGTAGCACTCGTCGATGATCCGCCGCACCTCCTCGTCGATCATGCGCGCGGTCTCGCCGGAGACCGCGAGCGAATGACCGCCGGCGGAGCGACCGAGGAAGGGCTGGTCGTCCTCCTCGTCGTACTTCAGCGGGCCCATCTTCTCCGAGAGCCCCCACTTCGTGACCATGTTCCGGGCCAGGCTCGTGGCGCGCTCGATGTCGTTCGAGGCCCCGGTGGTGATCCCGTCGGGACCGAGCACCATCTCCTCGGCGATGCGGCCTCCGAAAAGGCTGCAGATCGAGCTCGTGATGAACTGCCGCGAGTGGCTGTAGCGATCCTCCTCGGGCAGGAACTGGGTGACCCCCAGCGCCCGGCCGCGCGGAATGATCGTCACCTTGTAGACCGGATCGTGCTCCGGGACGAGGCGGCCGACGATGGCATGCCCGGCCTCGTGGAAGGCCGTGGTGCGCTTCTCCTTCTCGCTCATCACCATGGACTTGCGTTCGGCGCCCATCATGATCTTGTCCTTGGCGCGCTCGAACTCCTCCATGCCGACGAGCCGTCGTCCGCCGCGGGCGGCGAAGAGCGCCGCCTCGTTCACGAGGTTCGAGAGATCCGCCCCGGAGAAACCGGGGGTCCCGCGGGCGATCACCGCCGGATCGACGTCGTCCCCGAGCGGCACCTTGCGGCAGTGCACGCGCAGGATCTGCTCGCGGCCGCGGATGTCCGGCAGGGGCACGACCACCTGGCGGTCGAAGCGGCCGGGGCGGAGCAGGGCCGGGTCGAGCACGTCGGGACGGTTCGTGGCCGCGATGACGATGATGCCGTCGTTGGGCTCGAAGCCGTCCATCTCCACGAGCAGCTGGTTCAGGGTCTGCTCGCGCTCGTCGTGGCCGCCGCCGAGGCCCGCACCGCGGTGCCGGCCCACGGCGTCGATCTCGTCGATGAAGATGATGCAGGGCGCCTGCTTCTTGGCCTGCTCGAACATGTCGCGGACGCGGGAGGCGCCCACGCCGACGAACATCTCCACGAAGTCGGAGCCGGAGATCGAGAAGAAGGGCACCTTCGCCTCACCGGCGATCGCCTTCGCCAGCAGCGTCTTGCCGGTGCCGGGGGAACCGACCATGAGGATGCCGCGGGGGATGTGTCCGCCCAGGCGCTGGAACTTGCCGGGATCCCGGAGGAACTCCACGAGCTCCTGCACGTCCTCCTTGGCCTCGTCCACGCCGGCGACGTCCGCGAAGGTCGTCTTGATCTGGTCCTCGGAGAGCAGGCGCGCCTTGGACTTGCCGAAGCTCATGGGACCGCCGCGACCCCCGGCGCCGCCCTGCATCTGCCGCATGAAGAACATGAACACGGCGATGATGACCAGGATCGGGAAGCTGGCGATGAGCAGCTGGGCCCAGATGGACTGCTGCTCGGGACGCTTGCCCTGGATCGCCACTTCGTGGGCGATCAGGTCGTCGATGAGCTTCGGGTCCTCGAGCTGGGGCCGGACCGTCTCGAAGGGATCGCCGTTGCGGTACTGGCCGGTGATGACCAGGCCGTCGATGGTCACCGAGCGCACACGGTCCTTCTGCACCTCCTCCACGAACTGGGAGTAGGGCAGTTCCTGGGCGTTCGGCTGCGGGTTGAAGTTGTTGAACACGGTCAGCAGGACCGCTGCGATGATCAACCAGAGCAGCAGGTTCTTGCCCATGTCGTTCAAAGCGTGCACCTCGCTGAAGGCTCGGGATGGGTGGACCCGTGTGCCCGCGTCCACGACGGCGCCCTCGCGGTGC
>JAZBPF010000660.1:0-2857 GCA_036351515.1 Pseudomonadales bacterium
CGCTCGTGCACGTGGGCGCCGTGGGGATCTTCACGCGCGAGCGGGTCGCCCTGTCGGAGTTGCTGACGCAGGCGCCTCGGATGCGTTTCGATCGGGAGGTCGGCGTCGATTCCTGAGGTCCGCAGCGATCGTCGATCCGACGAGGCCTGGCGGCCTCGGAGCTTCCCGGAGCCAACCCTCGAGCGAACGCTGGTCGGCGAAGGGGCTGTCCCGTTTCGGCGGCTGTGACGACGAAACTGCAGCGGTGAGTCTCAGGACTCCGCCGGGTCCTCGGGATCGTCCGCGACGAGGCGCTCGGCGTCCGTGTAGCGGCGCCCGCTGGCGTCACGGGTGAACGAGTCGTCGGAGGCGATGCGGCTTCGGAAGTAGGCGTTCGTCTCCGGATCCGTGGAGAAGACGTAGCAGCCACGCAGGCCCCGGCTCATGAGCGTCCGGTAGGTGTTGCGGATGATCGGGTCCACGGCGGCCCGGGCGGCCGCCGGGTTCCGCCGAAACCACCCCCGGAAGCCCTTCACGGACTGATCCTGCGACGCACGCGCGTGCCCGTCCGTCTGCACCACTCCGTTCCTCACGACCAGGTCCGGGCCTACGATTACGCCGATGTAGTCCACTTCCAGTCCCTGGCACGTGTGGATGCACCCGACCTGCTCCACGGAGTGCTCGGCCTTGATCCACAAGGGCCCGTCTTCCGTGAGGTTCCACTGCGCGGCGTACTCGTGTTCCGCCAGCTCGATGTCGACGGCGTCGAGATCGCGCTTGCTTCGCCACGGCCAGCAGTAGCCAGCCACCATGCGTGCGCGATTCGTCGAGCGGTTCAGCTCACGGATCTGCTCGTGCAGGGCGACCGGGTCGTCGAAGACCCGGAAGTCGTACTGGTCGGGGTGGATCGTCGGGTGGGCGGTCTCGCGGATACCGAGCACGTCGTCGAGGAAGGCGAGGTAACCGTCGGAGCCGTTGCACCGGAACTGGGAGGGCAGTTCGAGCTCGATGACCCGTGCCCCGAACTCCGCCGCCCATTCGCGGATCGCCGCGGCGGAGCCGATGTCCCGAAGCGTGACGCGTTGATCCTCGTCGAGGAAGAAGATGGAGACCCGTGCCGCGTGCATGATCTCCTTGATCTGGTTCTCCCCGAGGTTCCCGTACAGGCCGCTCTTCTCGTTCAGGCGATGGGCTTCATCGACGATCAGCGCGTCGAAGAAGTCCCGGGGCGTGTCCACGAAGGCGCCCGATCCGCGGAAGAGGCTGTCGATCTCCGTCTTGCGGCGATGACCCTTGAGGATCGAGGCGTAGACGGCGCGCGGCGCCGCGTTCCGGGAGACGTACTGCACGACCCTGCGTTGCTCCGTCAGCGCCACGAGCAGATTCATGGCGACGACGGACTTTCCCGTCCCGGGGCCGCCGCGGACGATGAACACCCGTTTGCCAGCGTCCCTCGGCTCGCATCCGGCGAGCACGCGCTCGTAGACGAGCTTCTGGTCGTCGATCAGCTCGAACTCCCGTCGACCGTCCAGAAGCTCGCGCAATACGTTCGCGAGCGACTTCGAAGGGCGCAGCCGGCCGTGTTCGATGCGGTACATGAGGCGATCGCGATCGCCGTAGCGGACCGTGCGCCGGAGGAACTCCGCGAAGCGTTCCGAATCCTTCTTGAGGAAGGCAGGTGCCCGCCGCAGGTGTTCCGCGTAGTGGGGATCGTTCACCGCGGCGGCGTCGACGAGGTTGTGGAGGTACGCGCAGGGCCGGAGGTCGATCCCGTCGCCACGGACCGTCTCGTTGTAGTCGCGGATGAGGGCAGCGTACGTCCATGCCTGATAGGAAGGGTGCAGCGTCTCGATCTCCCGCCGGCCGATGCGCGTCCGGACGATCGCATCCAGCTCTGTCGATGCGACTTCGGACCACTGCTTCAGTTCGACGATCACGGCCACCTCGCGGTGTTCCGCCGTGCGGCCGGTGAGAATGAAGTCGACCCTGCGACTGGTGAGGGGGATCGTGAACTCGATGGCGACGCCGGCGTCGTCCGGGAGTTCCTCGTGGTCGACGCTGTTGGCCATGAACTGCATGGAGTTTCGCCAGGCGCCGATCTCTCCCGGGGACGGGCGATGACGGAGGGCTCGTTCGAAGCAGCCCAGGATCTCCTCGTCGATCCGGTTGCCGCGGACGTCACGGACGAAGTCCCGCTTGCTCTTCGAGTAGACGATCAAGTTCGCAATCCCTTGCGCTGCCAGCAGAGGTGGATGTGCGCTCGTCGAGCGCTGGTGGATTCCCGGGCCCGAGACTAGCCTGAAGGACGTCTCTCGAGCGACGGACGAGGACCGTTTCGTGCGTTTCTGCCCCAACGAACCCCCGGACCACAACCAGGGCGAGCGCCTCGTCTGGAACCTCCTCAAGCGCGCCTTCGAGGGCGACGAAGGAGTGGCCTACTACCGCTATCCGGTCTTCGCCGGGCGGGGCTCCCGGCGCCACGAGCCGGATTTCCTGATCGTCCACCGCAAGTTCGGCATCTGGGTCTTCGAGTGCAAGGGCGCCCGCATCGAGAACATCGCCGAGATCAACGGCCAGGAATGGGACATGCGGCGCTGGTACGACGAGACGATCTACCCGGTGCAGCAGGCCGACGATCAGATGTTCGCCGTCAAGGCGCTGGTGGAACGGGAGCGCGAGCTGCGCCGGCTGGGGATTCCCTTCGAGTACCGTGTGCTCCTGCCGTTCGTGAAGGAGGGGGAGTGGACCGGCTCCCCCTTCGCGGAGAACCCGAGCTGTATGGGCGTGGTGTTGGTCGGCGAGCAGCTGGAGCGGGCCGCGCTCCGCGCCGAGCTCACGACGCACGGGCTCGCGCACATGCCCGAGCTCACGGACGCGC
>JAZBPF010000661.1:0-3526 GCA_036351515.1 Pseudomonadales bacterium
GGCGTCCGCAGCGTGCAGGACGCCACGGACCTGCGCCTGGCCGGCGCCGAGAAGATCAACGTCAACAGTGCGGCCGTGGAGCGCCCGGAGCTGATCGCCGAGTGCGCGCACGCCATCGGCGACCAGAACGTCGTGCTGTCCATGGACGTGCTGCGCGTGCCCGCCTCCGAGGCGATCCCCTCGGGCTACGAGATCGTCATCCACGGGGGCCGCACGCGCACGGGGCTCGACGCCCTCGCCTGGGCCCGGCGCGGCGTCGCCCTCGGCGCCGGCGAACTGGTCGTGAACTCCATCGACGCGGACGGCACGCGCGAGGGCTACGAGGTGGTGCTCACGCGCACCGTCGCCGACGCCGTGCGCGTGCCCGTCATCGCCTCGGGCGGGGCCGGGCGTCCCGAGCATCTCGCCGAGGTGCTCACGGACGGCCACGCGGACGCCGCCCTCGTGGCCTCCATGGTCCACTTCGGGGATTACCGCTGCTCCGGTCTGAAGCGCTGGCTCCACGAGCACGGCGTGAAGATGCGCATGCGCTGGTGAGCGCCGTGGGCGATCGCGACCCGCGGCTGGACGACCTCGAGGCCCGCTACGCCTTCCTCGACGATCTCGTGCACGAGCTCGAGGCGATCGTGACCGCCCAGGGGCGCGAGCTCGACGCCCTCCGGGACGAGCTCCGACGCCTGCGCGAGACCGTCGCCCGGCTGCGCCCGGACCAGCCCGACGGCGGGCCGGAGCCACCGCCGCCCCACTACTGACTTCCCCGCGGCGGCCGTTCGTCGCGCTCCCGCCGCCGCTCGCCTCCGACCGCCATGGTTCCGGGACGTCCCGCCCGGCACCGCTCCCGGCCGTCGCCTAGGCTTCCGCCGGATTGCGCGGATCCGCGTACCGGCGGGAGATCGGTGCGGGTCGCCCCGGCGCCGGAGGCTCGTCCGGCGCCCGCCAGCGGTGGAACGGACGCTCATGTCGATCGCCGGCGCGCCCTGGGCGCGCATCACCTTCGCCTTCTTCTCCATCACCCTCGCGGCGGTGCTGCTCGCGCTGCTGCTGCTCGTGGCCACCCAGCCCGGCGAGACCGCCGTGCGCCGTCTCGACCTGCTCCTCGCCCAGTCCACGGACCTCGCGCCGCGGATCCTCGAGACCGTGGAGGCGGCGTCCCTCGCCGAGGATCCCCGGGCCGTGGTCGAGACCCTCGACACGCTCCGGGCGGCCCTGCGCGAGCGGCTCGCCCTCGCGGCGAGCGCCATCGACGAGCTGCAGCCGGCGCGGCCCACGCTCCTCGACCGCTCCCGGAGCCTGGCCGTCGCCGCCTTCGACGTCATCGACCGGGCCCCCGCGGACGCGCGGTCGGCCGGTGACCTGCGCGGCCGCATCGCCGCCGTGGAGGCGAACCTCGAGGCGTTCTCGTCGCGCCTCGACGTCTTCCTCGACGCGCTCGTCGACGGCCACGCGCTGCACGAGGAGGTGCGCGACCGGAACTTCGCCCTGGTCTCGGACCTCCGCCGGCGGCGCCTCGACGACGAGGCCGATCGCGTCTTCGCGGCCGTCGAGCAGTACCTCGCCCGCACCGGACGTCGCCAGGAGCTGCCGCCGGAGGAAGCGGACGCCATGGTCGACGCGCTCCTCGGTGCGTCGACGCTCGAGGCGCCGGAGGACCGCAGGCGCCTGGCGGCGCTCGGCGAGGGCCTGACGGCCCTGAGGCCCGCCCGCGAGACCGTGCGGGAGGCCGCCGCCACGCTCCGGGAGAGTCCGCTGCCGACGCTCCTCGGCGCCCTGCGCGACCGCGTCGGCGCGGACGTGGTGCACCGGCTCGCCACCCTCGGCGACGCCCGGGTGGTGCTCAACGTCTACACGGCGCTCCTGCTCGTGGTGCTCGTCTACTTCGCCCTGCGCCTGCGCGGGTCCTACGCCGCCCTCGGCCGCTCCCACGAGGACCTCGAGCGCCGCGTGGAGGAACGCACCCGGGACCTCGCCCACGCCAACGAGGAGCTCAAGGACTCCCAGGTGCAGCTCGTGCAGGCGGAGAAGATGTCCTCCGTCGGTCAGCTCGTCGCCGGCGTCATGCACGAGATCAACACGCCGCTCATGTACGTGCAGAGCAACGTGGAGACCCTCGTCGAGAACCTCGAGGACTTCGTCCGCCGCCTGGAGCCGGTGTCGGCGCTCGCCCGCGGCGCGCGGGAGACCGGGAACGCCTCCACCGAGGCGCTGCGCACCACCGCCGCGTCCGTGGATCCCGACGAGCTCGACCTCCTCGTCGCCGAGAGCCGGCAGCTGAGCGCCGACTCCCTCGACGGCCTCGGCCAGATCAGCGACCTCGTGCAGTCGCTGAAGGACTTCAGCCGCATCGATCGCGCCGACCAGGAGTACTTCGACGTCCGCGAGGGCCTCGAGAAGACCCTCACGATCACCCGCAACCTCACCAAGCACGGCATCGAGATCGTGCGCGACTACGGCGAGGTGCCGCCGATCCTCTGCGGCCCCTCGCGCATCAACCAGGTGTTCATGAACCTCGTGACGAACGCCGTGCAGGCCATGGACGGGCAGGGCCGGCTGACGCTGCGCGTGCGCCGCGAGGGCGGGCGCATCGCCGTCGCCGTCGCGGACACGGGCTGCGGCATCGCACCGGAGGACCTGGCGCGGGTGACGGATCCCTTCTTCACCACCAAGCCCGTGGGGCAGGGCACGGGCCTCGGCCTGTCCATCGTCCGGCGCATCGTCGAGGAGCACGGGGGCGAGCTCGACGTCTCCTCGCGGGTCGGCCAGGGCACGACGATCACGGTCCGCCTGCCGGTGCGCACGAAGGCGGGCGAGGAAGCGGCGTGAGCCGCGCCACGGGCACGGGAACGAGCGGGAGGGAACGCTAGTGGGTACCGCCGCCAGGCTGCTGTTCATCGACGACGAGGAACGGGTCACCACGGCCCTTCGTGCCATGTTCCGGCGCGACTACGAGGTGTTCGTGGCCAACTCGGGGCCGGAGGCGATCGAGCTGCTGCGCCGGGAGGCGATCGACGTCATCGTCTCCGATCAGCGCATGCCCGAGATGACCGGCGTGGAGCTCCTGCGCCAGGCCCGGGAGCTCTCCCCCGGCGCGGTGCGCATCCTGCTCACGGGCTACGCGGACCTCGCCGCGATCGAGCACGCGATCAACGAGTGCGAGGTGTTCCGCTACCTCATGAAGCCCTGCCCGCGGGAGCAGCTGCGCGAGACCATCGCCCTCGCCGTGGACACGGTCCGCGGTGGCGGGCTCGCCACCGCGCTCGCGCCGGCGGAGGCCGTGCCCGGGGACCCGGTCGCGGAGCCCTCGCCCGAGGCGGCGCCGTCCGTCGCCGCCGTGGAGCCGGAGGCCCCGGTGGCCGAGGAGCCTCCGGCACCGACCGCGACCCCGGCCACCGTGACGCCGCTGCGGCCCCGTCCCGCGCCGACGGCCCTCGACGGCCGCGAACTGCTCGTGCTCTCCGCCGAGGAGTCGCTCCTCGAGGCCGTCCGCGAGGCCGTGCCCGAGGACGTGGAGGTCCGCCAGGCGCGCACC
>JAZBPF010000662.1:0-2485 GCA_036351515.1 Pseudomonadales bacterium
GATGTGCGTGTACCAGGCGGCGAGCGGCGTGTCCCGGGAATAGCCGAGGGCGCCGTGGAGCTGGATCGCCGTGTCCACGACCTTGTGCACCATGTTCGCGAGGAACACCTTCGCGATGCCGTTCTCGGTCCGCAGGTCGAGGCCGCGCTCCGCCTTGTAGGCGATGTGGAGCAGCATGAGCCGGGCGATGTAGAGCTCCGAGGCGCACTCGGCGAGCATGAACTGCACGGCCTGGCGCTCGTCGAGCCCCTTGCCGAAGGTGCTGCGCTGCGTCACGTGGGCCGTCGCCAGGTCGAGGGCGCGCTGGGCCATGGCGATGTTGTGCATGCCGTGGCGCAGGCGGCCGTAGGCGAGCCGGTGCTGACCCATGGCGAAGCCCTTGCCCTCGCCGCCGAGGAGGTTCTCCGCCGGCACCTCGAGGTCGCGGATCTCCACCTCCGCGTGGCCGCCGCCGAGGATGTGCGAGAGGGGCCCCTCGATGGCCATGGTGGGGATGTCGCGCTTGATGACGTAGCCCGGGTTCGGCAGCTCCACGATGAAGGTGGAGAACTGCTGGTGGCGCGGTGCGTCCGGATCCGTCTTCGCCATGACCACGGCGATGTCCGCCACGGAGGCGGCCGAGGAGAACCACTTCTCGCCGTTCAGGACGTAGGTGTCGTTGTCCTTCTTCTCGGCGCGCGTCTGCATGCCCGTGGCGTCGGCGCCGGCGGCCTTCTCGGTCATGGAGTAGCAGATCCGCTTCTCGCCGTTCAGGAGCGGCTTCAGGAACTTCTCCTTCTGGTACTCCGTGCCGTGCTCGAGGAGGGTGAGCATGGTCGCGTCGTCGGGCCCCTGGGTGTTCATGGACAGGGCGCCGAGATAGCTCTCGCCGAGTTCCATCTGCACGAGGGCGTTCGCCAGCGGGCCGAGGCCCATGCCGCCGTGCTCCTTCGGCACGAAGGGACACCAGAGCCCCTGGGCGCGCGCCTTCTTCCTGAGCTCCCCGAGCACCGTCGGGTAGTCCTCGCCGTCGAGCAGGCGCCGCTCCGCGGGCACGCACTCGTCGTGCACCCACTGGCGCACGCGCTCGCGGATCGCCTTCGCCTCCTCGGGAATCTCGAAATCGATGGCCATGCGATGCTCTCCCTCTCCGGTTCTCCACCCCTGCGGAGCGGGCCGAGCGTAGCAGGCCCCGGGGGCCGGCGGTGCGCGACGAGGCTGTAGGTGCCCGCGGGGCGGTTGTGCGAGACTCGACGGGTGAAATTCCGGCTCGGGGCCCGCGGGGCCGGGCTGCGACCTTCCCGACCGACTCCGCCCGGGTCCGGGCGTGACGCCGGACCCCGGCAGGCACTGGACGAGAGGAACCATGTCCGGAACGCAGGACGACAACGGCGCCGCGAGCACCGAGAGCATCGACGAGATCATCGGCTCGGCGCTCGCGCACACGCGCCGCCGCCGGGGCGACGGATCGCTGCCCGAGGAAGCGCGCGAGCGGCCCCTCGGCCACGGCGCCGACATGGCGGAGAACCCGTTCCACGCGGCCGTGTTCCGCAACGAGGAGCCGGAGGTCGTCAAGGAGCTCGTCGCCTCGAAGCTGTCCTACGACGTCGCCCTCGACAAGGCCGAGAACCGCGCGCGGCTCGCGGACTTCGAGCACTTCCGCGCCTGGCTCATGCAGCAGCGCAAGGACCTCGCCCAGCAGATCATCCGCCTGACGGACACGGACGCGTTCTCCGAGCTCAAGGCCGTCTTCGACGAGATGAACCGCGGCATGCTCGACTTCGAGCGCCAGCTGCAGCCGCTCACGGACCTCCTCGACGCCGTCTACCGCCTGCGGACCGCGAGCGGCGGGGAGATCGTCGACGTGCTCCAGGAGATCCAGGAGGACCAGGAAGCCGATCTGCGGAACCGGGCGCGCAAGAAGGCCATGGCGGAGGAGCAGCAGCGGCTCCGGGGGCGGATCAAGTCCCTGCGCCACGAGATCGATCTGTGCCGGGGCGACCGGGCCTGGCTCGGCATCGGCGGCATCAAGGCCCGTGCGCAGCGGCGCATCGAGGAGCTCGAGGGCGAGATCGAGAAGATCGAGCAGAAGATCGTCGAGCTCCAGGCCGAGATCGACGCCCCCGATCCCGTGCGGGAATCGCGCTTCGAGGCCTTCGCCGCGGACAAGGCGAAGCTCCGCCAGCTCCTGGACATCGGCTCCGACGAGCACCGGCGCCGGCAGGAGTCGCTCGTGGAGGCCGCGAACCACTTCGTGGACATGGCCCAGGAGCGCGTGCAGAAGGTGCTCGCGCACCTCGAGGGCATCAATCGCTCGGTGGAGCGCCTGGGCGAGGGCAACGCCCGCCTCCGGGAGGTCTACGCGGTCATCTCCGAGGCGGTGCACGACGCGGAGACGCGCAACCTCGAGCTGCGCGACTCGCTCTCGGACTCCCCGGAGGACGAGACGAGCATCGCCAATCTCAAGCGCACGAACGCGAAGATGGCGGTCGAGGACCACATCACC
>JAZBPF010000663.1:0-3038 GCA_036351515.1 Pseudomonadales bacterium
ATCGCGCACTGCGTGCGCTTCCCACGACGCCTGTGGGAGCACGCTTCAGCGGCGACGACTACCCGCCCCCTGCAGAGACGCCGCCGAAGCTCTCTCCCACGAGGACGTGGTGCCACGACGCGCGTGGGAAGCCGACGCAGTCGGTGATCGAACGCCCTCCCGCCCCGCTCCGACGAACCCACTGCCCCGGGCCGATCGCGCACTACGTGCGCTTCCCACGACGCCTGTGGGAGCACGCTTCAGCGGCGACGACTACCAGCCCCCTGCAGAGTCGCGGCCGAAGCTCGCTCCCACGAGGATGTGGTGGCGCGACGCGCGTGGGAAGCCGACGCAGTCGGCGATCGAACGCCCTGCCGCCCTCAGCCCGCGGCCTGCGCCGACTTCAGCACCAGCACGTCGCAGCGCACGAGGTCGATGACCCGCTCCGCCGTGTGCCCGATGAGCATGCGCTCGATGCCGCCGCGCTTGATCGCGCCCATGACGAGCAGATCGACGGCGAGTTCCTCCGTGAGCTTCAGGAGCCCCGTCTCCGCGGGCAGCTCGCGGTAGTGGAGTCGCTCGTCCGGCACGCCGGCCCGGCTCCGGAAGGCCTCGAACGCATCCGCATGCGCCGAACGCACCTCCTCGCGCCAGCGCGCGGGCACCTCGTTCATGTCGAAGCAGTGGGCGACGTGCAGCTCGCCCTCCAGCCGCTCCTCCAGCTCCTGCCCGAGGGCGACCAGCGCGTGGTCCAGGGCCGCAGGCTTGTCGTTCTCGTGGGTCGGGTCGATCGCCGCGAGCAGTCGCGGTGCCTCGGACCAGGGTTCGCCCCGCGTGAGGAGCACCGGGACCGAGGCCTGCTGCACGAGGCTCCAGTCCTGATGGCGCAGGGCCAGGCGCGGATGCGGATGGACCGGCGCGATCAGGAGATCGGGCTTCAGCGGCGCGGCGACCTGGAGCACGGCCTCCGTGCTCGAGCTGCCCCAGGCGTAGACCGTGTCGACCTCGATGCCCTCGTTCCGCAGCGGTGCGGCGATCTCGTCCAGCACCGTCTCCTGCTCCTTGCGCCGTTCCTCCCGGAGCTTCTCGCGGGCCACCCGCTCGAAGAGGAAACCGTTGTCGAGCTGCGCGACGTAGTCCCAGCCGACCAGCGTGAGGCGCAGGCCGAGGCGCCGGGCGAGCTGCAGGGCCCGGTCCAGCGCCGGCCGTGGCCCCGTGAAGCCCTCCAGCACCACCAGCGCATGGTGCAGCCGGCCGCGACCTGTCTGGACGCTCTCGCTCATGGTCTTCCTCCTCGCGGTTCCGATGCGGTCCGTGCCCTTCCCTACCGGCCTCGCTCGAACGGCGTCGGCAGCACGAACCGGAGGCTGCAGCATCGCGCCCTCGTCGTCACCGGGCCATGACCGGTGTCAAGGGAGGGACGGCCGCGCGCGCGGCGGTAGACTGGCCGCCGGCCGGGACGAGGGAGGAAGGCACGTGGCGAAACCGGGACTGCTCGCGGGACTGAAGGTGATCGACGCCGGGACCTGGATCGCGGCTCCGGCGGCGGCGACGGTGCTCGCCGACTTCGGCGCCGAGGTGGTGAAGCTCGAGTCGCCCGAGGGCGATCCCCTGCGCCAGCTCGCCTCGGGGCCGGGCGGACTGCCCTGCGAGCACGACTACTTCTGGGTCCTCGACGGCCGCAACAAGCGCTCCGTCGCCATCGACCTGAAGGCTCCCGAGGCTCGCCCGGTGCTCGACGCACTCGTCCGCGAGGCGGACGTGCTGGTCACCAACTTCCGCCCCGCCCTGGCCGAACGCCTCGGCCTCGACTGGCCGCGGCTGCGGGCCCTGAACCCGCGGCTGGTCTACGGCCAGGTGACGGGCTACGGCGACACGGGTCCGGAGGCGGACCGTCCCGGCTACGACACCACGGCCTGGTGGTCCCGCTCCGGGCTCGCGGACTGGGTCCGGGTCCCGGGGACGCGCCCGGCGCTCTCGGCGCCCGGCATGGGCGACCACGCCACGGCCATGTCCCTCTTCGGGGCGATCATGACGGCGCTCTGGGCGCGCGAGCGCACGGGACGCGGACGCCGCGTGACCACGTCGCTGTTCGCGAACGGGCTCTGGTCGAACGGCATGCTCGCCTCCCTGCGCCTGTGTGGCGCGGAACTGCCGCCGCGGGATCCGGACGCGTCCGTCGCCAACGCCCTGGCCGTGCAGTACGAGACCGCCGACGGGCGCTGGCTGCAGCTCACGCTCCTCAACGAGGATCGCGAATGGCCGCGCCTGCTCGCTGCCCTCGGGGCCGAGGAACTCGCGGAGGATCCGCACTTCGCCTCCCGCGACGCGCGCCGGGAGCACGCCGAGCGGCTGCACGGGGAGCTCGCCTGGCGCTTCCGGGAACTCGACACGGCCGCGGCCCGGGCCGCACTCGGCGAGGCCGGCATCCCCGCCGCCGTGCTCACCACCCTCGACGATCTGCCCGGGGACCCCCAGGCCGTGGCCGCCGGCATCCTCACGCCCGTGGAAGCGCCCCGGCCCGGCTGGGAACACACGGTCAGCAGCCCCATCTGGCTCGAGGACGCCCCGAAGCGACCGCCCGCCTACGCCCCGGCGATCGGCGAGCACACCGACGAGGTCCTCGAGGCGCTCGGCTTCGACGCCGCCGCGCGCCGCGCGCTCGCAGAAGCGGGTGCCGTCGGTGTACCGCGACGCTGAGCGGCGCGCGCCCGGGCCTGCGGGCGGTCGTCGGCTGCGTTCGAGCTTCGACGGATTCCCGAGGCCGGCCGGAGCGGCTGAAGTCTGCTCTGGCAGCGAGGGGTGACGCGGCGTCCTGTGGGAGCCCGCTTCAGCGGCGACGACAGGAACGGACGTCCGCTGTCGCGACTGAAGTCCGCTCCCACAGTGCGGCGTGCCGCGACGTTCTGTGAGAGCCCGCTTCAGCGGCGACGACAGGACCGGGCGTCGGCTGTCGCGACTGAAGTTCGCTCCCACAGTGCGGAGTGCCGCGGCGTGCTGTGAGAGCCCGCTTCAGCGGCGACGACAGGACCGGGCGTCGGCTGTCGCGACTGAAGTTC
>JAZBPF010000664.1:0-13646 GCA_036351515.1 Pseudomonadales bacterium
CTTCGGAGAACTCGAAGTTCATGGCTGCCCCCTCTCGCTTCGGTGTGCCGGGCGGGCGATCTCCACCACTCGTCCGGACGCGTTCGACCCTCCCGGGATGGCCGGTCATCGTGCGGCGTGCGCCGCGACGGCGGCTAATTCAATAGCATTAACCGCGCTCGCGGCAACTCGTGCCGGCCCGGCGGCCGGCGCCGTGGCTGCGGGCGGAGGACGAGCCTGCCACGGGACGGGAGTCGGGGGATCCTCCGGCTCCGGCGGGCTGCCAGGAATCGATCGGCCGCCGGCGGAGGGACCGCGCCGCGGCGCCGAGGAGCACGATGAGCGGGCATCGCATTCCGCAGGGCCGACCCGGCGCAGGCCGACCTGGCGCAAGCCACCCTGGCGAGGCCGCTGGCGTGGGCACCCCGGCCGGGGCCATCCAGCGTCCCGGCGGCCGCCTCGGCGACGCCGTGGCCGAGGCGGCGCTCCTCGCCTGCCTGCGGGACCCGCGCCTCGCGTCCTGGTCCTTCTACCGGCAGCACGACCTCAATCCCTTCGTGGTGGATTTCTTCTGCCCCGTCGCCGGCCTCGTGGTGGAGCTCGACGGACGCTCGGAGCCCGGCCGCAGCGCCTACGAGCTCCGGCGGCGCGAGGTGCTCGAGGCGGCCGGCTTCCGCGTCCACTGGGTCGACCGGAGCATCGTGCTCGAGCGGCCCGACGCCGTCGTCGAGCGCCTCGCGATCCTGCTCGACGAACTGCACGGCTGACCCGTTGCGTCTATCCGTTCCCGCTCCGTTCGCGCTGCCTGCGGTCGCGGGCCTCCGCGCGCGCGGCCCGCGTCGCCTGTGCCCGGGCGCGCAGGCGCCGTCCTAGCTCGACGGCGACGACGGCGGCCGCGAGCACGGCGAGGAGCGGGTGGACGCGGGAGGCGAGGAGGTCGTCGGCGCCGAGGTCCGCGTGGGCCCCTGCCAGGAGCAGCACCGTGCCCGCCACCGCGAGCACGGAACGCAGGACCAGCCCGGCGCCGAGGACCGCGAGCGCCGGCAGGATCCCGTCCTGCACGAGGCCCGGCGGTGCGTCGGGACGGAAGCAGAGGGCCGCGAGGAGCAGGGCGGCCAGGCCGGCGAGGCGCTGGAGCGGGGGAACGGCGCTGCGGGGACGCGCGTTCACGGCAGGCTCCGGCGCAGCCGCAGGATCCGCACGATGCCGAAGACGCTGATCGTGAACCAGGCGATCTCGATGATCATGGAGGACAGATTGAAGTCGTAGAGGAGCGAGATGCCGATGAGCACCGCCCCGGTCGCGTTGATCACGCCGTAGGCCACCGTGTCCGCACGCAGCCGGTCCGCCTGGAGCAGGAAGTAGCTTCCGAGCACGCAGACCACGCCGAGGTTGCCCACGAAGTCGTGCCAGCCGTAGTCCATGCGCCTGCCGCCGTACCGCTCGTCCGGGGCGGCGGAGCATGCGTGGGGGTCGGGACGGCGGTCAAACGACCGGGGGTTGCAGGGGGTGGGGGGGCGTCGCGTACGGTATCGGGGATCGGTTTCGCCCGGTCGGGGGATTCCTCTTTCCGGTCGAAGCCGAGGTCGCGCGATCCGCTCGGATCCGCGTCCCCGTCCGCCGCGCGGCCTCGCGTCGTGTGCGCGGATCCATTCGATGTTCCGCACGGTCGGCGGCCGTGCGACCGACGGACCGTCGGCGCTGCCGCCGTGCCGGGGCCCCGGCGACGACCGGGGCTTCAAGGATGATCACGGGCCGTTCGCGTTCCCCGCGCTGGAGCTTTCCGCGCGGTGAGCGGCATCCCCGTGCCGGACACAGCGCAAGGAGGTGCTGCAGCCCCGGTCGGCCGTAGCGCCGCATCTCAGAGCCCCGGTGCGGTTCGCCGGCAAGGCGTGGGAGCGCCGGCGTAGCCAGGCCTACGTCAAGCGACCACAACGCAGCTGGCGGGCCGCACCGGGGCTCCCGAAGGGCGCTTCTGGCGCGCGCGCTGCCCGCGTTGCTCGTCGCTCGCGTAGCGACGGCTACGCCACGCTCCTCGCGCCTTGACAGCGCGCGCGCCAGAAGCGCTGAGATGCGGCGCTACGGCCGACCGGGGCTGCCCGAGTCAGGCAGCCATCATCTGGATCCTCGCCGGGTTCACGCTCTTCGCCGCGATCGTCATCGGCGTCGGGCAGAAGCGTCGCGCCGAGAAGGCCAAGGCCCGCGGCGAGCGCTCGGAGATCGCCGAGACGCCGCACGAGTGGTCGGAGAACGAGAAGGCGGCCGCCGGCCGTTCCGCCCAGGCCCGGTGAGGCGAGGACCGGGCCCCGCGGGGCCCGGTCTGCGTCGGCGCGGTCAGCCGACGACGTCGACCGCGCCCCCGTCCACGCGCAGGTTCTGGCCGTGGACGAACCCCGCCCGCGGACTCGCCAGGAAGCACACCACGTCCGCGATCTCCTCGCGTCGTGCGAGGCGGCCCACGGGATTCGGGAAGCGTTCTGCCACGGCGGCGTGCTCGATCTCCTCCCACCGGTCTCCCCAGCCACGCTCGGCCGCCTGCGCCCGCAGCCAGGCCTCGACCTCCTCCGTGCGCACGAGCCCCGGGGACACGAGATTCACCGTGACGCCGGAGCCCGCCGCGGCCTTCGCGAGGGAGACGGTCAGGGTCGCGAGCGCCCCCTTGGCCGCGTAGTAGTGCGGGTTCTCCGCGTTCGGGCGCGTGGAGCCGACCGTCCCCAGGTTCACGATCCGGCCCCAGCCGGCGGTCCGCATGGCGGGCAGCGCGTGACGGACGAGCCGGGCCGCGGAGAGCACGTTCTCCTCGTACATGCGCAGCCAGTCCGCCGTGGGCGCGTCGAGCGTGCCTCGGGCCGCCCGCCCGTAGTTGTTCACGAGGATCGTCACGGGGCCCTCGGCCGTGGCCTCGGCCCAGACGGCGTCGGCCCCGGCGTCGTCCATGAGGTCCCCCGCAACGGCCCGGGCGCCGGGAATCGTCGCGGCCACCCGCTCCGCGTCCGCGCGCTCGAAGCCGTGCACGAGCACCGCGGCGCCCTCCTCGGCGAGCCGTCGGGCGATCACCTCGCCGGTGCCCCGATGGGCGCCCGTCACGAGGGCGCGGTGGCCCGTGAGCTGCAGATCCATGGACGTTCTCCCCGAGGGGTCAGAGGCCGACGTCGATCGGCGTCGCGGGGTGCTCGCCCCGCTGCAGGGCCGCGAGCGCGGGCGCGAGGGCACGGGGAATGAACTGCTCCTGCGAGCGCGCCATCGCGGCCGGCGTCCACCAGTCGAAGCCGAGCAGGGCCTCCGTCTCGTGGGTCGCCGGATTCTCCGTGGCGTCCGGCTCGAAGCGCGGGCTCGGGACGAGGAAGAAGTGTTCCTCCTGATCGTAGTGGACGCCCTGCCAGGCGTAGCGCACGCGCCGGTACCAGACCGGAGCGGGCGCCACGGCGCGGCGGTCGATCGTGCGCCCGGTTTCCTCCCGCACCTCGCGCACGAGGGCGTCCAGGGGCGTCTCCCGCGCGTCGATGCCGCCGCCCGGGACGAGCCAGCGCGAGCGCTTCCAGCCCGGGAAACGGGCGTGGAGGAGCAGCACCGCGCCGTCGTCGGGATCCACCAGGAGCGCGCGGACGGCGGCCCGGTAGCGTGGCCGCTCCGCTGTGCCGCCGTCTCCGGTCACGACTCCACGCCGGCCAGCGGCGGGCGCCGGTCGATCCAGCCGGTCTCGGCCTCGAGCTGCGCGGCCAGGCGCAGCAGGAGCAGATCGTCGCCGTAGGCCGCGGCGAACTGCATGCCGATGGGCAGGCCTTCGTCGTCCTCCAGGAGGGGAAGGCTGATCGCCGGCTGCCCGGAGGCGTTGAAGGGCGGCGTGAAGGGGAACACGCGAGCGGAGCGGCGGTCCTGCTCCGCAGGGTCGAGGGCGGTCGGGTCGAGGTAGCCGAGCTCCGGGACCGGGGTGCCGAGGACGGGCGTGAGGAACAGATCCACCTCCTCGAGGAAGCGCTCGAGCTGCCGGGTGCAACGCTGGAGCTCCCGGAGGGCCCCGATCACGCCCACGCCGCTGCGCGCGCGGCCCGCCTCGACGTTGCGCCAGGTGAGGGGCTCGAACTCCTCGGGCAGCGGGGCACGGCCGAGTTCCGCCTCCAGGGCCCGCACGTCGGCGGCGAGCTGGGCGCCGCCGACGGAACCGAAGGCGCGGTAGAAGGCCCGCCAGTCGACGGCAGGCTCGCGCAGCTCCACCCGATGGCCGAGGCGCTCGAGGAGCGCGCAGGTGACCTCGAAGGCCCGGGCGATCTCCGGGTCCACGGGGCGTCCCGAGGGGGTCTCGCAGCTCGCGGCGATCACGAGCGTCCCCGGGTCCCGACGCGCCTCCTCCGCATAGGTCCCTTCCGGCCCCGGCGGCGCGTAGCGCGAGCGCGAGCGCGCCACGTCCAGCAGCGCCGCGCTGTCGCGCACCGTGCGGGAGACCACGAAGTTCGCCGAGAACGCGAAGGGCACGTCGAGGGCGTCGCAGGGCGCCAGCGTCCGGCCGCGGCTCGGCTTCAGGCCCACCAGGCCGCAGCAGGCGGCGGGGATGCGGATCGAGCCGGCGCCGTCGCTCGCGTGCGCCACCGGGACCACCCCGGCCGCGACCGCCGCCGCGGAGCCGCCGGAGGAGCCGCCGGCGATGCGATCGAGCTTCCAGGGGTTGCGCGTCGGCCCCGTGCGCGCCGGTTCCGTGGTGCCGGTGATGCCGAACTCGGGGGTCGTGGTCTTGCCGAGGGACACGAGCCCCGCGCCGCGGAAGGCGGCGGCGAGCGGCGCGTCCCGCTCGAAGCGGTGGTCGTCCCGCAGCCAGCGGCTGCCGGCCCCGTGCGGGGCGCCCGCCCATTCGAGCCACAGGTCCTTCACGGCGAAGGGTACGCCCGCGAGGGGCGCGTCCTCGCGCACCTCGGCCGCGGCGGCGCGGGCCGCCGCGGGGTCGAGGTGCGCGAAGGCGTTCAGCTGCGGCTCGAGCGCCTCGGCGCGCGCAATCGCCGCCTCGATCACCTCCTCCCGCGAGACCTCGCCCGCGCGGAGCAGTGCCGCGAGGCCGGTGGCGTCGTGGTCCGCGTACTCGCGGAACTCTCCCATGGTGCTTCCTCCCCGATTCCCCTTCCGGAGCCTACCGCCGAGCTCGACCCTCGAGCCACCCCGGAGACGGGGGGGGCGACCGGGGCGGCAGGGACCGACGGCCGCCCCCTATACTCGGCCGCCCGCGCCCGTCCGGAGCCGTCGTGGAACCCGCGCTGATCGCCTTCGTCGCCCTGGTGGCCCTCGGCGGCTACGTGCAGACGGTGGCCGGCTTCGCCATGGGGATGATCATCCTCGCGGGAACCTCGGCGTTCGCCCTCTACGGGTTGCCGGTGACCACGGCGGTGATCAGCCTCGTCTCCCTCCTCAACATCGTCCTGTCCCTGCAGGGGCACGTCCATCGCATCCACCGGCGCGGCGTGCTCGCCCTCGTCGCCGGCCAGGCGCCGGCGATCGTGGTCGGCGTGGTGCTCCTCGGCTTCCTCGACGTGCGTGCCGAGCGCGTGCTCCAGGGTCTCCTCGGCGCCTTCATCCTCGCCGGCTGCGGGGCCATGGCGCTGCGGCCCCGGCCGCGGACGACGCCGTCGACGACCCCCGCCTTCGCGCTCGCGGGCGTCGCCGGGGGGCTCCTCGCCGGGCTCTTCTCGGCCTCCGGACCGGTGCTCGGCTGGTTCCTCTACCGCCAGCCGCTGCCGGTACCGGAGATCCGCGCGACGCTGCTGGCGACTTTCGCCGTCTCGACCCTCGTGCGCACGGTGGTCGTGGGCGTCGAGGGCGGGCTGACGGGGGAGGTGTGGCGCCTCGCGGGCGCCTCCGTCGCCGCCGTGCTGGTCTCCGTCTGGCTGGGGAGACGCTTCCCGCCCCCGGTCTCCGAGGACGCCCTGCGCCGGGGCGCCTTCGCGCTCCTGACGCTCATGGGCGCCTGGATCCTCGCCGGCGCCCTGGGTGTCCCTCAGCTCGCGGCCGCCAGCGCCTGATCGAGATCCTCGAGGATGTCGTCGATGTGCTCGATGCCGATGCACAGGCGGATCATCTCCGGCGTGACGCCCACGGAGCGCTGCTCCGTCTCCGAGAGCTGCCGGTGCGTGGTCGACGCGGGATGGCAGGAGAGGCTCTTGGCGTCGCCGATGTTCACGAGGCGCTTCACGAGCTTCAGCGCGTCGTAGAAGCGCACGCCCGCCTCGTAGCCGCCCTTCACGCCGAAGGTGAGGAGCGAGGAAGGCCGTCCGCCGGCGTACTTCTGCGCGAGCGCGTGGTAGCGATCGTCCGGCAGTCCTCCGTAGGCCACCCAGTCGACGGCCGGGTGCGCCTTCAGGTGCTCCGCCACGGCCAGGGCGTTGGCGCAGTGGCGCTCCATGCGCAGGTGCAGGGTCTCGATGCCCTGCATGAGCAGGAAGGCGTTCAGGGGCGAGAGGGCCGCGCCCGTGTTGCGCAGCGCGACCGTACGCACGCGCGCCACGTAGGCGGCGGGACCGAAGGCCTCGGCGTAGACGACGCCGTGGTAGGCGGGCTCCGGCGTCGTGAACATGGGGTAGCGGTCCCGGTGCGCCTTCCAGTCGAAGGTGCCGGCGTCGACCACGATGCCGCCGAGCGTCGTCCCGTGCCCGCCCATGTACTTGGTGAGCGAATGCACGACCACGTCGGCGCCGTGGCGGATCGGCTTGATGAGCGCCGGCGTGCCCACGGTGTTGTCGACGATCAGGATCACGCCGCGGGCGTGCGCCACCTCGGCGAGGGCCTCGAGGTCGACGATGTTGCCGGCCGGATTGCCGATGGACTCGCAGAACACCGCCTTGGTCTTCTCGTCGATGAGCCCGGCGATGCTCTCCGGCCGATCGTCGGCGGCGAAGCGCACCTCGATGCCGAGGTCCGGCAGCATGTGCGCGAAGAGCGTGTAGGTGCCGCCGTAGAGCTGGGGCACGGTCACGATGTTGTCGCCGGCGCGGGCGACGTTGACGATCGCGTAGTGGATCGCGGCGCTCCCCGCGGAGAGGGCGAGCGCCGCCACGCCGCCCTCGAGGGCCGCCACGCGCTCCTCGAGCATCCCGTTCGTGGGATTCATGATCCGCGAGTAGATGTTCCCGGGCACGGCGAGGTCGAAGAGATCGGCGCCGTGCTGGGCGCTGTCGAACTCGTAGGCCACGGTCTGGTAGATCGGCGTCGCCACGGCCTTGGTGGTCGGGTCGGTCTGGTAGCCGGCGTGGATGGCCAGGGTCTCGTCACGCATGGGGGGGCTCCCTCGGGCACGGATCGCGGGCCGGCGAAGGTGCCACGAACGGGGCGCGGCGTCTCGCGTCGTGACCGATCACCGCAGGGATCAGGGGAGGGCCTTCTCCAGCCAGGCCACGTCCCACCAGCGGTCGAACTTCCGGCCGCACTCGTGCAGGCGCCCCACCTCCCGATACCCGAGGGCCCGGTGCAGGGCGAGGGAGGCGTCGTTGGGCAGGGTGACCACGCCGTAGCAGCGATGGACGCCGGCCGCGGCGAGCTCCTCGAGGAGCCGGCCGTAGAGGCGCTTCCCGAGCCCGCGGCCGCAGGCCTCCGGGGTCAGGTAGATGGTGGTCTCGACGCTCGCGTCGTAGGCGGCCTTCGGGCGCAGGCGACCGGAGCAGGCGTAGCCGAGCACGGCACCCGCGCCTTCCGCGACGAGGAGCCGGTGGCGCGGATCCGCGCCGAAGCCCTCGAACCAGGGGCGGCGCGTCTCGGCCGTGAAGGGCTCGAGGTCGAAGGTGATCGCCGTGTGCTCCACGTAGTGGTTGTACACGGCGGTGAGCGCGGGCAGGTCCGCGGCCGTCGCGGGTCGGAGCGTCGCCTCCACGGCGCAGGGCCTCAGGCAGGGCCGGGACGGCGCCCGCGCCGGCCCCGGTCCTTCCAGAGCTCCGTCATGAGGCCGAAGAGCTCCGGCACGTTCGGCGCGGAGGCGTCCCCCGAGAACTCCCGGTAGAGCGTGGCGACGTTCACGGCGATGCGCTCGGCGTCGCCCCAGCCGTCGTAGTCGTCCAGGGCGATGTCCCGCGCCGCCTCCCGGGCCGACAGTCCCGCGTCGTAGCGGGCCCGGGCCTCGTCGCGGAGGTAGACGAGGTAGTCGCGCACGGCCCGGACGCCGCGCAGGTCGGTCACGGGCCCGTGCCCGGGGACCACGAGTTCCGGGTCGAAGGCGGCGATGCGGTCGCAGGCGGCGAGCCAGTTGCCCACGGGGCCCGCCCAGAGGATGGGATGGCCCTCGATGAACAGGATGTCCCCGGTGTAGACGACGCGGTCCGCGGGGACGTGCACGAGCACGTCGCCGCGGGTGTGGGCGGGGCCCACCTGGTAGAGCTCCACGGCCTTGTCCCCGACGGACAGCGTGAGTTCGTGCTCGAAGGTGCGGGTGGGCAGGCGCTGCTCGATGCCCTCGAAGTCGAAGGCACCGAAGCAGTGCAGGAAGAACTCGCCGAGGTCCCCGAGTTCGTGCGCCCGGGCCTTCATGGCGGCCATGGCCGCCGGGTCCTCGTGGCGCATCTCCTCGGCGCAGGCGGCGGAGGCGACGATCTCGGCGTCGCCCACGAGGGCGTTGCCGTTGCAGTGGTCGCCGTTCGCGTGCGTGTTCACGAGCCGGCCGATGCGGTGCGCGGCGGGAACCGAGGCGCGCATGGCGTCGAGCATCTCGCCGGTGAGCGCGAGATCGTAGAGCGTGTCCACGAGGAGCGTCTCCTCGCCGTCCACGACGAGGCCGGCGTTGGACCAGCCCCAGCTGCCGTCGGGCTGGAGCCAGGCCCAGGTGCCGTCACCGAGGGCCGCGAGGCCGCGTTCGTAGGGTCGGACTCCGAGGGCCGTGGTGCTCATGGGCGATCCTCCCGTCCTGCACCGTCGCAGGGTCGGGGAGACGATAGCGGATCCCGCTCCGTGACGGTCCTGTGAACTTCGCGATCTCCCCACTACACTCCCGCGCTTCCCGGCCCCGGCGCGCCGGAAGCACGCGGCGGAAGTGGACCATGAGCGAGACCGACGAGTTCGAGGCGATCCGACCCTTCCGGGACGAGGAGCTCCCCGGAGCCGTCGCGCGGCTGCTCGCGGACGACGAGTTCCTCGACCTCGTGGTCCGCTACCGCTTTCCCGGCGCGCCCGCCTTCGCCCGGCCCCTGCTGAGCTGGGCGACGGCGCGCTGGATCGCCGCCCGGGCCCGACGCTACCGCACCATCGACGCCTTCCAGGTCAGCCTCGAGAGCTGGTTCGACCGGATGATCGAGACCACGACGGACGGCTTCACCTGGTCCGGCGCGGAGGGCCTGCGGCGCGACGGCGCGCACCTCTTCGTCTCGAACCATCGCGACATCGCCATGGACTCGGCCTTCATGAACGTGGCGCTCCACGCGGAGGGGCTCGGGACCTCGCGCATCGCCGTGGGCGACAACCTCCTCAAGAAGGACTTCGCCACCACGCTCATGCGCCTGAACAAGAGCTTCGTGGTGCGCCGGTCCGTGAAGGGCGTGCGCGAGCAGCTCGCCGCCTTCACGCTCACCTCCCGCTACCTGCATCACTCCATCGGCGAGGGCGTCTCCGTCTGGATCGCCCAGCGCGAGGGCCGCGCCAAGGACGGCCGGGACGTGACCGAGCCGGCGATCGTGAAGATGTTCCACGTCAGCCAGCGCAAGTCCGGCCGGAGCTTCCCGGAGGTCATCGCGTCCCTGCACGTCGTCCCGGTCGCGATCTCCTACGAGCTCGACCCCTGCGACACGCTCAAGGCGCGCGAGCTGGCGGTGCGGGAGACCACGGGCACCTACGAGAAGCCGGACGACGAGGACCTGAAGAGCATCGTGCGCGGCATCACCGGCGAGAAGGGGCGCGTGCACCTGCACTTCGGGGAGGAACTCGTCGCGCCGCCGGAGGATCCCGATGCGGTGGCCGCGGAGATCGACCGGCAGATCCACGCCGGCTTCCGCCTCTGGCCGACGCAGCTGGCGGCGTACCGACGGCTCGGTGGCACCGTGCCCGCGGCGCTCGCGGAGGAGGTGGGAGAGGCCAGCGAGGCGGTGCGCCGCGCCTTCGACGCGCGCCAGGAGGGGCTCACGGAGGTGGAGCGCCGCTGGTTCCTGCGCCAGTACGCGGCGCCGGTGGCGTTCCGGCTGGGCGAGGAGCCGCCCTCAGGCGGCGAAGCCCTCGATGTATGAGGAGTTGATGTCGGCCCGGTTCTCCGGGCGGCTGAAGAAGAAGCCCTGACCGAGGTCGCAGCCCATCAGGCGCAGCATGTCGGCCTGCTGCTGGTTCTCGATCCCCTCGGCGGTCACGGTCAGGCCGAGTTCCCCGCCGAGCTCGATGCACTTGCGGACGATCACCTCGCACTGCGCGTCCCGGTCGATGCCCTCCGTGAAGGAGCGGTCGATCTTCAGCTCCTGGCAGGGCAGGTGCTTGAGCTGCATGAGGCTCGAGAAGCCCGTGCCGAAGTCGTCGATGGCCAGGCGCACGCGCTTCATGGACAGGCGCGTGATCGTGTCCATGGCGTTGCTGTAGTGATCGAGGGTCTCGGTCTCCGTGAGCTCGAGGATCAGCTTGCTGCGATCGATGTTCCAGAGGCCGTAGAGCTCCTCGAGGCGGTCCGGGAAGCGCACGTCCTGCAGGCGCGAGGCCGGCACGTTCACGGAGACCGTGCAGTCCAGGCCCTTGCCGCTCCAGTCGCGCCAGGCGTCCAGGGCGAGCACCAGCATGCGGTCGGTGAGGGCGTTCATGAGCCCCGCCTCGGCGGCGCTGTCGAGGAAGCGATCCGGAAGGACGAGCTCGCCGCTCGCCAGGCGCAGGCGGGCGAGGGCCTCGAAGCCGACGATCTCGAAGTCGTTCAGATCGATCTTCGGCTGGAAGTAGGGCTCGATGCGGTTCTCCTCGATGGCCTGCGCCACGAGGCTGCCGTCGAGCAGTTCCGGCAGCACCCGCGCCCCCGCCGCCGGCGGGACCGCCGACAGCACGCGCTCGAACTGGGGCAGCGAGAACGGCTTGCGCAGGATGCCCTGGATGTTCAGGCCCGCTTCCCGGCCCGCGTTCGCGGCGGCCTCGAGGGTGCACGCGTCGAAGCCGCTCACGAGCACCACGGGCGCGGCCACGCGGGCGCCGGCGAGGGCGCGCATGAACTCCACGCCGTCCACGTCCGGGAGGTTCAGGTCGAGGAGGATCACCCCGGCGTCCCGGAGCACGGCGGGATCGATGTTCCGTACGCTCGCGAAGGCGCGCGCCTCGAAGCCCTGGGCGGCGCAGAGATCGCACAGGAACTGCGCCATCTCCGTCATGTCGTCGATCACCACCGCCGTGGCCGCCGGCTGCCTGCGCGTTCGCATGGAGTACTCCTCTCGATCCTGCCGGGGGCCCGCGTCGGCGAGCGGCATCCCTGAGCCTAGTCCAGCTTTCCCGCATGACCACCGCGGGCGCGGCCACGGCTTCACGGGCGAAGGGCGACGCGGGAGTGTACCGCCCGACGAGATCGCTCCGGTGCTTCAGTAGACCTCGAGCGGGGGCTCGTCCAGGGCGGCGAGCTGCTCGCGCAGGGCGAGCACGTGCTCGGACCAGAAGCGGCCGTCCGCGAAGAACGGGAAGGCCCGGGGGAAGGCCGGATCCTCCCAGCGCCGGCCGATCCAGGCGGCATGGTGGAGGATCCGCAGGGTGCGCAAGGGCTCGACGAGGCGCAGCTCCGAGAGGTCGAAGGACCGGAACTCCTCGTAGGCCTCGAGGATCTCCGAGAGCTGGGCGATGCGCTGCGGCCGCTCCCCGGAGAGGAGCATCCACAGGTCCTGGATCGCCGGGCCGCCCCGGGCGTCGTCGAAGTCCACGAAGTGCGGCACCTCGTCGCGCCAGAGCACGTTGCCGAGATGGCAGTCGCCGTGGAGTCGCAGCGGCGTGCCGCCGGCCGGATCCGGGAAGTCGCGCTCGATGCGTTCGAGGAGGTCCGCCGTGAGCGTCTCGTAGGCCGGGCGCAGCTCCTCGGGCACGAAGCCGCTCGCGAGGAGGAACTCGCGGCTCGCGTGGCCGAACTCCTCGATCGTGAGCCGGGGCCGGTGGCGGAACGGACGCAGCGCACCCACCCGGTGGATGCGGGCCAGCTGGTGGGAGAGGATCCGGAGCGCGTCGAGGTCCTCGACGTCCGGGGCGCGCCCGCCCCGGCGGGGATAGAGCGCGTAGCGCAGCCCCTCCATCTCGTGCAGGGTCCGGCCGGCCTCGTCGGCGATCGGCGGCACCACGGGGATCTCGAGTCCCGCGAGCTCCGCCGTGAAGGCGTGCTCCTCGAGGATCTGCGCATCGCTCCAGCGGCCGGGCCGGTAGAACTTCGCGACCACGGGATCGGCGTCCTCCAGGCCCACCTGGTAGACGCGGTTCTCGTAGCTGTTCAGGGGCAGGATCCGCGCGTCCGTGCGCAGCCCCGTGGCGTCCACGAGCCGGAGTACCGTCTCCGGGTCGAGGTGGGCGTAGGGCGTGGCGGTCGCGGCTTCGGTCATGACGGCTCCTCGTCCGCAGTACACGCCTCGCGCGCTCCCCGGTCAACGGCCGTCGCGCTCCGTGCGCGCGAAGACCCAGGCGTCCACCCGCGCGGCGCCCGCGCGGCGGGCGGCCCGGGCGACGGCGGCGAGGGTCGCGCCGGTGGTGGCGACGTCGTCGACGAGCACCAGGGGGCGGCCGCGGGCCGCGGCGCGGACCCGGAAGGCGCCGGCGAGGTTCCGCTGCCGGGCCCGGCGGCCGAGCCCGGCCTGGGGCGCCGTCGCCCGCACGCGGCGGACGAGCCCGGTCGCGAGCGGCAGCCCCGTGAGGGCGGCGAGCTGCTCCGCGAGCAGCGCCGCCTGGTCGTGGCCCCGGCGCCAGCGGCGCAGGGGATGCAGGGGCACGGGGACCAGGGCCGCCCCGCGGGCCCGGGCCTGCGCGACCAGCTCCCCGGCCCGGGCGGTCATGAGCGTCGCCATGACCCGCGCCGCGTGGCGCTCGCGCCGGAACTTCAGGCCCGTGACCAGGAGGTCCGCGGGATCCGCGTAGGCGCAGGCGGCGGTCAGGGTCTCGAAGGGCGGCGGGCGTCGCAGGCAGGGACCGCAGAGCTCGGAGGCGGCATTCGCGGGCAGGGGGAGGGCGCAGCGCCGGCAGGGACGCCCGAGCTCCGGCAGGTCGCCCTCGCAGACGGGGCAGAGGTCCAGGGACCGGCCGCTCGGCAGGTCGCAGAGGCTGCAGCGCCCGGGCGCGAGCGCCTCGTCGAGGAGCCGCGCCGTCCCCCGGAGGGCGAAGGAGAGGGCGTGGGCGAGGGAGGTGGCCATGGCCCATGCTGCGCCGGTCCGGGTCTCGGCGCCGTCGGCCGCCGCTCCGGCCTACGCGCCCGCGGGCCGCGGACCCACGATGGTAGACTGCGGCTCCCCCGCCCCGCGGCCGCGCGGGGCCCCGGACTCGAGCGACGGGACGAGAACGTCATGCCGGCCTACCGCACCCCCTACCGTGACATCCGCTTCCTGCTCCACGACGTCTTCGACTTCCCGGCGCACTACGCCGAACTCGCGGGCGAGCCCCTCACCGCGGAACTCCTCGACGGGATCCTCGAGGAGATCGGCCGCTTCACGGAGCAGGAGCTCGCGCCCCTGAACGCCGTCGGCGACCGCGAGGGGTGCCGCCTCGAGAACGGCGTGGTCACCACGCCCCCGGGC
>JAZBPF010000665.1:0-8356 GCA_036351515.1 Pseudomonadales bacterium
CGGAACAGCCAGGGCGCGCCCGCGGTGACGAACAGCGCCATGACGGCGGTCTCGAGCCAGCGGGCGGTGCCCTCGTCGAGACCGACGGCCTCGAGCGGCCCGTGCAGGCGGGTGAGGAGGCCGAAGACGACGGCGAGGCCGGCGACCGCGGCCACGACGGCCCGGAGGCCGTTCGGATGGCGGCGGAAGGCGAGCCGGTGCCGGTCGACGAGGACGCCGGCCCACCAGCCCGCGAGGAAGGCGCCGAGGGCGGTCAGGGCGCCGGGCCCGGCGGGCTCCGGCCAGAGGAGCCACAGCACGGGCTGGACCGCGAGCACGATCCCCAGCTGGATGCGGCCGTCGAGGGCGTGCCAGCGGGCGAAGCGCTCCGAGAGGAGCCATTCGTAGAGCAGCAGGGAGCCGGCGCCGATGGCCGCGCCCGCGAGCACGTCCTCGAGATCGTGGACGCCGAGGTACAGGCGGCTGAAGCAGATGCCGAGGATCATCACCGCCGCCAGGACCCAGGCCCAGGCGCGGCGCAGTTCCCAGGCGAGCCAGCCCCAGGTGACCACGGCGAGCTGGGCGTGGCCGCTCGGCAGGCCGTAGCTGTCCGAGACCCGCGGATCGAGGGCGAAGCTCGCCGCCGGGCGGGGGTCGTCGAAGAGGTCCTTGAGGAACCCGTTGACCACGGCGCTCGCGAGCAGGAGCACCGCGAGGCGGGTGGCCGCGTCCTTGTCCCAGAGCCAGTAGGCCAGCGGCAGGAGCGCGAGGTAGAAGAGCGGGTAGCCCACGAGGGTGAAGGTCTCGAAGACCAGCGTCGCCGGTTCCGAGCGGAGCGGGAGTACCCAGTCGAGGTCGTGCAGGAGCGCGTCCACGGTCCCTCCGGTCCTGCGGAGCTCGCATGCTAGCAGGGCCCGGCGGCCGGGTTCCGCGCTGTCCCGTCGGCGCGGGAGGAATCCCGGCGCGATCGCAATCGTTCTCATCCTCCGTGATAGGATGCGCGGCCCACAGGGATCGGCTGGTCCCACGGGACCGGTCGCCACCCACCAGCCCGCCGGGAGCGCCATGACGCGTCGCCTCTGGGACCTGCGCGCGGGAGAGCGCGGTCGCCTCGCCGCCTTCGACGAGGACCTCGACCCGCGCTATCGCACCCGCCTCACCGAGCTCGGCTTCCAGCCGGGAGCCGTGGTGGAGTGCATGCGTCGGCCCGCCTTCGGTGCGCCGCGCGTCTTCCGTGTGCGCGGCGCGGTGTTCTCCCTCGAGGACGTGCTCGCCCGCCGCGTGTTGGTGGAGCCGGAAGAGGCGGCTGCGGGCGCATGAGCTCGGCGCTCCTCATCGGCAGCCCCAACTCGGGCAAGAGCCTGCTGTTCAACCGCCTCACGGGGTTGCACCAGAAGGTCGCGAATTTCCCGGGGATCACCGTGGAGGTCGGCTCGGGGTCCATGCTCGGGCGCCCGGAGCTCACGCTCGTGGACTTCCCGGGCACCTATTCGCTGCTGCCGATCTCCGGCGAGGAGCGCATCGCTTCGGACGGCTTCCACCAGGCGCTGCGCGACCCCGAGCTCGACGCCGTGCTCTGCATCGTCGACGCGACCCGCCTGGAGAAGAGCCTGCACTTCGCCCTGCAGGTGATCCGCGAATGCCAGCGGGCCGGCAAACCCGTGTTCCTGCTCGCGAACATGGCCGACGTGCTGCGCCGGCACGGCCTCGCCTTCGACGCCGACGGGCTCGCCCACCGGCTCGGGATTCCCGTGATCGCCGTGTCCGCCCGCTCCGGCGAGGGGCTCGAGGCCCTGCGCGCGAGTCTGGACGCGCCGTCAGAGCGCGGGACGCCTTTCGTGCCCCGCCTGAAGGACCTCTCGGACGAGCAGCTTTCGGCCGAGGCGGCCGAGCTGGCCCGGGAGTTCTCCGGCGACACGGACGTGCTGATCCGGTCGCACGCCCGCCTCGACGGCTTCTTCCTGCATTCCTTCTTCGGCGGTATCGCCTTCTTCGCGATCATGTACCTGCTGTTCCAGTCGATCTTCACCTGGGCAGCGCCGGTCATGGACGCGGTGGAGGGCGGCATCGGCCTGGCCGCCGACGCGGTGGTCCCGCTGCTGCCGAGTCAGACGCTGCGCGACTTCACCGCCGACGCGCTCTTCGGGGGCATCGGCGCCTTCCTCGTCTTCGTCCCGCAGATCTTCGTGCTCACGGTGGTCGTGGGGATCATGGAGGACTCGGGCTACATGGCCCGGGCTGCGCTCATCTGCCACCGACCGCTGCGCTTCTTCGGGCTCTCGGGCAAGAGCTTCGTGCCCATGCTCTCCGGCGTCGCCTGCGCGATCCCCGGCATCTACGCAGCGCGCACCGTGGACTCCCCGCGACGACGCCTGCTGACCTATCTCGCCGTCCCGCTCATGCCCTGCTCGGCCCGGCTACCCGTGTACACGGTGCTCATCGCCGCGTTCATTCCGGCCCAGACCGCCCTCGGTGGGCTCGTGGGGCTGCAGGGGCTCGCCATGTTCCTCATCTACTTCTTCGGGATGGTGGTGGGGCTGCTGGTCACGGCGCTCGTGTCCCGGACGCGCGTGCGCGCCGACGACGATCTGCCCTTCGTACTGGAGATGCCGCCCTACCGGTTGCCCTCCTGGCGCCCGCTCCTGCGCAACGCCTGGAACCGTTCCCGGCACTTCGTGACGAAGGCGGGGGTCGTGATCTTCGCCGTGACCGTCACCGTCTGGGTGCTGGGGTACTTCCCGAACTTCGGCGCCGATCTCGGCGCGTCCTGGCTCGGGGCCCTCGGGCGGGTCATCGAGCCGGTGTTCGAGCCCATCGGCCTCGACTGGCGCTACGGCGTGGCGATCCTGAGCTCGTTCCTGGCCCGGGAGGTGTTCGTCGGCACGCTCGGCGCGATCTTCGGCATCGAAGGCGCCGAGGAGGACTTCGTGCCGCTGGTGGAGAAGCTGCAGGCGAGCGGCCTGTCCGTGGCCTCGGGCTTCGCGCTGCTCGTGTTCTACGCCATCGCCCTGCAGTGCGTCTCCACGCTGGCGCTGCTCGCCCGGGAGACGCGGTCCGTGCGGCTGCCGGCGCAGCTGTTCCTCGCCTACGGCCTGCTCGCCTACGTGCTCGCCTTCGTCACCTACCGCCTCGTGGGGGCCCTCGCCGGCTGACCGCCGGCGGGGCTCAGCCCCGCAGTTCCGGCAGCGAGTCGCCCTCCGGAACGAAGCGCAGCGCCAGGCCGTTGTTGCACCAGCGCTGCCCGGTGGGGCGCGGTCCGTCCTCGAACACGTGGCCCTGGTGCCCCTCGCAGCGGGCGCAGTGGTACTCGGTGCGCGGGAGGATCAGCTTGAAGTCGCGCTTCGTGCCCACGCGGCCCTCGATCGGACGGGTGAAGCTCGGCCAGCCGGTGCCGCTGTCGTACTTGTCCTCGGAGCGGAACAGCGGCAGGAAGCAGGCCGCGCAGACGTAGGTACCGGTGCGCTTCTCGTCGTTCAGGGGGCTCGTGTAGGCACGCTCCGTCGCCTCCTCGAAGAGGATCCGGAAGCGGTCCTCGTCGAGCAGGGCCTTCCAGTCCTCCTCCGTGTACTTCACCGGCGGCCAGTCGCTCTCGGTCGCCCGGGCGCGGGCCCGCGGCGGCGGGAGGAACGGGATCGCAGCGGTCGCGGCGAGCGCGCCGAGCAGGGCTCTGCGGTGCATGGGGATCTCCTCGAGTGGAACGGGCCCGCGAAGCTTCGACCCGGGATCCTTGCACGAATTCCCGGTCGCGCGTCGCTCCGGCGGCAGCGCGCTCGCGCAGGGGCCGCTCGACGCCCGCTGCGGGAGCCGGCTTCCGCCGCTGCAGCGGGACGGGCGACGACAGGATCGGACCGAAGCGGTCGCGGCGGAAGCTCGCTCCCACCGTGGCTGCGTCGATCCCCCTCGTGGGAGCCCGCTTCAGCGGCGACGGCGGAGCGACGGTCGGGCGGGAGACCCCGCCCGCTCGCAGGGTCGAGGATTCCTCCCTAGACTCGCTGGCCTCCGATCGTTCGGCCACGGCGCCGCTGCGCAGCGTGCTTCCCTGCGCACGCGCCGTGCCGTGCCCGGCTTCGAGGTCTGCCTTGCACCGTTTCCTTCCAGCCCTGGCCCGTTGCGTCCTGACGCTGACCGTCGTGGCGGTGCCCGCGGCGCGTGCCGACCTGCCCGCCAGCGTGGAGGCGCTGTGGACCGAGGAAGTGCGGATCCGCATGGAGTCCGACGCCGCGGACGGCATCGTCCTCGCGCGCGGCGAGTCGCTGACGTCCGTGGAGAGCCTCCGTCGCTTCTACGTCGATCGGTTCCACGCGCCGCTCTGGCTCGACGAGCGCGCCTTCGGTCGTCGCGTGGAGGCGATGCGCGCGGCGATCCGTGCCGCCTCGGCGCACGGTCTGCGTCCCCGGGACTACCACCTGGCCGCCCTCGAGACGCTCGGCCCGACTCCGCCCGCGGACCCGGCGGCGGCCGTCGGGGCGGAACTCCTGCTCTCCGACGCCTGGCTGCGGCTCGCGAGCCATCTGCTGCATGGCAAGGTCGATCCGAGGACGATCCATCCGAGCTGGACGGCGTCCCGGCGGGAGCGCGACCTGCCCGCCCTCATGGCATCCGCCGTGGGCGAGGGGCGCATCGGTGAGGCTCTGGCCGAGCTGGCTCCGCGTCATCCGGACTACCGGCTGCTCGTCGACGCGCTCGCACGGCTCCGCGCCCTCCGCGAAGCGGGCGGCTTCACGCCGGTGCCCGTCGACGAGGTGCTGCGCGAGGGCGTCCGGGGCCCGGCCGTCCTCGCCCTGCGGGCCCGCCTGGAGGAGGCGGGAGAAGCGGTCGACGCCTCCGATCCGGATCCGGAGGCCTTCGGCCCTGCGCTCACGGAGGCGATGCGCAGGGTGCAGGAACGGCTCGGTCTGGAGGCCGACGGCGTCGCCGGCGCGCGCACGCTCGCGGCGCTGAACGTACCGGTGCAGAGCCGCATCGACTCGATCCTGGCGAGCCTCGAGCGGTTCCGCTGGCTCCCCGACGACCTCGGGGAGCGACACGTCCTGGTCAACGTCGCGGGCTTCTGGCTGCGCCTGGAGATCGGTGGCCGTGCCGTGCTGGAGATGCCCGTGGTGGTCGGCCGGGACTACCGCCAGACGCCGGTGTTCTCCTCGACCATCTCCTATGTCGTGGTGAATCCCAGCTGGGAGATCCCGCAGTCCATCGCCCGCCGGGACAAGGTGCCGGACTTCCAGCGCGACCCCGCGGCGATGGTCGCCTCGGGCTACGAGGTCCTCGAGGGCTGGGGGCAGGCCTCCCGGCCGCTCGACCCGTCCGCCATCGACTGGGCCGCCCTGCGCGGCCAGCCGTTCCCCTTCCGCATGCGGCAGCGTCCGGGGCCGGAGAACGCCCTCGGCCGCGTGAAGTTCATGTTCCCGAACGAGCACTCCGTGTACCTGCACGACTCCCCGGCGCGTGAGCTCTTCGCGCGGAGCGAGCGGGGCTTCTCCTCCGGATGCGTGCGCCTCGAGCAGCCCCTCGAACTCCTCTTCGCGATCTTCGAGGGCAGCGAGTGGACCCGGTCCCGTCTCGAGGCCCTGCTCGAGAGCGGCACGGAGACGACGGTGCCCCTTCCGGCGGACCGGCGCGTCGCGGTCCATCTCCTCTACTGGACCGCGTGGGTCGATCCCGAGAACCGCATCCAGTACCGGCGTGACGTCTACGGCCGGGACGCACGGCTCCTCGTCGCGCTGCGGGAGGACGAGCGCCCCCTCGATTGAGCGCCGTAGCCGGTCAGGGCTGGGACGGGGATTCCTCGGAGCGCGTCGTCTGCGTCGTCGTCGGCGGGAGCTTGCCGGCCCCCGTGAAGCGCTGGCGCGGGTTGATCATCACGACCCGGGCCAGCAGGGCGTTGTTGGGCACCAGAACGACGACCCGATCGTCCGTGACGAGCCGCGTGTGGAAGGGGCCGATGTCCGAGATCGTGCCCTCCACGTAGTTGTCCAGCTCGACGATCCGCACGAAGTTGCCTCTCCGGAAGCCGTCCTGCAGGAGCAGCACGAAGTAGGCCGTGACGTTCGACAGCAGCGACCACTGGGCGAAGAGCGCGACGCCCGTGAGCGTGACGATGGACGTCGCGAACACGAGCACCCCGTCGATGCGGATGCCCCAGACCACGAAGAGCGCGGACAGCGCGACGACCGTGGTGATGATCCGGACGATCCGCCCCGCGGTGCGCGCCTGACGGCGGAACAGACCGCTGCGATCGGCGCCGTGCTGGAAGAGCAGGCGACTGCCGCGGTCCAGGAGCGCCCAGGCGGAGACGATGACGAAGGTCGTCCCCAGCTGCCCCGAGCGCCCTCCGAAGAGGTCGATGAGGTCCTTTCCCGCCAGATCCATGTCGTTCTCGTGGCCGTCGTCGCTGCCGGAACCAGGCGACCGACGGATGCCGGTCGGCTGCCACTCTAGCCCGCATCGCGCACCGATGCGCGAACCGAGGGCGTGGAGGGACCCGGCAGGGCGAGGCGGTCCAGCAGGAGGCCTCGGCCGTCGCCAGGGGGGCGATCCCGGCGGCCCGCGCCTGCACCCGGGGATCCGCGGCCGCGCCGCGCCCCGACGAACGCTTCGCGCCTAGGCGGGTTTGACTTGCGCCCGTCCGGCCCGGACGGTGGCCGCGAGGGGTCCCGGTCGGGGACCCGGCCGGGAGTTCCATGCTGACGCTTCCCGTCGCGCTGGTCGGCTTCGTCGCGGCGGCGGCCGTGGTGGCGGCCGCCGGGGTGGCCCTGACCGTGCGCGCCGAGCACCTCGCGCGGGTGACGGGCCTCGGCCAGGCGATCATGGGGGCCGTCTTCATCGGCATCACCACGTCGCTGGCGGGGACGGTCACCTCCGCCACCGCTGCCTTCCTCGGCAGCGCGGCCCTCGCCGCGAGCAACTCCATCGGCGGGATCGCCGCCCAGACCGTGTTCCTCGCGCTCGCGGACATGGTCTACCGCAAGGCGAACCTCGAGCACGCCGCAGCCTCCGAGGCGAACCTCCAGCAGAGCGCGCTGCTCATCGTCATGCTGTCGATCCCGCTGATCGGCTTCGCGCTGCCGGAGCTCACGATCGGCTGGGTACACCCGGTCTCCCCGCTCCTGGTGGTCGTCTACCTCTCCGGCGTGCACCTCGTGAACCGCGCCTTCCGCGAGCCCATGTGGCGCCCGCGGCTCACCCGGGAGACCGAGCAGGAACCGCCCCGGGACCGGAGCGGCGAGCGGGCCACCGCGCGCGACTGGCTCGGGTTCCTGGCACTCGCCGCCGTGGTCGCGGTTGCGGGCTGGGTGATCGCGGAGTGCGGGGTGGCGCTGTCGGCCCGGCTCGGGCTGCGGGAGTCGCTCGTGGGCGGGGTGTTCACCTCCGTCTCGACGTCCCTGCCGGAGCTCGTGGTGGCGCTCACGGCCGTGCGCCGCGGCGCGCTCACGCTCGCGGTCGGGGACATCCTCGGAGGGAACACCTTCGACGTGCTGTTCCTGGCCCTCGCCGATCTCTGCTATCTCGAGGGATCGCTCTACGCGGCGGTGGGGCGCGGTGAGCTGCTGTGGCTCGCCGTGAGCCTGCTCATGGCGGGCACGCTGCTCATGGGCCTGCTCCGCCGGGAACGCTTCGGCTTCGCCAACATCGGCTTCGAGAGCGCGCTGGTGCTCGCGATCTACGTCGTGGCGGTGACGGTGCTCGCCCTCTCCCCGTGACTCACTCGCGCGTGTAGCCGTGCTGGTCGAGGCCTTCCTCGAGGTAGTCGGCGGCGAGCGGCGTGGACAGCAGGTAGGCGGCGGTCCGGCCGTTGAAGGCCTCGCGGGCCTCCTCGAGCGCGTCGTCCCACTCGTCGAGGCTGAAGTCGCCCCGCCCGAGCCACATGAGGGCCACCAGGGTGATCTGCTGGTCGGGCTCGAGGTCGTCGATCGTCGACCGCAGCTCCTCGAACAGCTCGTCCTCCTGGTGGGTCTCGCTGAAGGCCTCGGCGAGCGCTTCGTCCTCGTCCCCGAAGCCGGCGCCGGTGGGAACCTCGTCCGGGAACTCGACGGTCTCCTGGGCCTGGAACTCGCGCAGGTGGGCGATGATGAACCACACGTTCTCGGGATTGAGGTCGATCACGGGCCGTCCTCGTTCCGGTCGTCGATGGATGGATGCGCGGGTGCGCGGAAGCCCAGCATGCGCCATGGAGGCGGCCCGGAACAATCGCGGGGCGCGGCGCCCGGCGGTGTGCGGAGCGGATCAGCCGACGGCGCGGGGCCCGGGGCGCACCACGTCCGCACTCGTGAGCAGGTCGTGCACGGCGCGGGCGAACTGCGAGAGGCTGAAGGGCTTGTCGAGGCAGCGGTGGGTGACGCCGGGAATGGGCGTCGCGCGCAGCTCGTCCATGGGGTAGCCG
>JAZBPF010000666.1:0-2515 GCA_036351515.1 Pseudomonadales bacterium
CGACGTGGCCGCGCACCTCGGCGTCACCAAGGACTCGATCTATCGGTGGATCGACAAGCGTGGGCTGCCCGCCCGGAAGATCGGCCGCCTCTGGAAGTTCAAGCTTTCCGAGGTGGATGCTTGGGTCGAGGACGGTGGCGCGGCCGACGAGCACGCCGGACAGCCGGAAGAGCGATGAACGCTCCCGCACGTGCAACCGACCCACCACGCCGACGGATATCCGCGGCGCAGCAGGGGCAAGCGGCCAGCGACCCGAGATTTTTGGCGCCGGGGCTCGATCCAGCTTCCCCATACTTCTCGCGATTGTCCGCGCGCTCGGCGCTCTACACCGACCTCGCGGTGTTGCTCGACGCGGCCGGGGCTCCCCTGGGCGTCAACGGGTTCCGGCAGCTCGTCCTCGACGAGAATGCACTGGCTCGCAGTTCTGACGCGGCGCGCAGGAAGCTCTGGCAGGAGCTCAAGTCCCGCTACCTGCTCGACGGTCAGCACCCTTTGTTTGCGGCCTTCTGGCAGCAGTGGTCGCGCTCCTCCAGCGATGCAGAGCGCGCCTTGGTCGCCTACTGCATGCTGGCCCTGAACGACAGGCTCGTCGCCGACCTCGGCACCGAGTTCCTGTACCCGCGGCTGCGCCGCGCACCCGCGGCGCTGCGCGTCGATGACGTCCTGACGTTCCTTCGCCACGCCCGGCAGTCGCACCCCGAGGTGCGGGATTGGTCGGAGAACACCACCATCGCCGTCGCACAGAAGTACTGCGCGAGCATCCGTGACTTCGGCCTCGCGAGCGGGACGAGCAGAAAGCAAACCATCCGCCCGGCGCTCTACGGCGCACCCATGCGGTTGCTGATTCGTGCGCTGCGGCTTGCGGGAACCTTGGATATGTCGCTGCTGGAGGCGCCAGTGTTCAAGCTCCTCGCGCTGGAGGGTCCGGAGGTCATTGATGCGCTCGGCGAGCTGAACCGCAATGGGCAGCTGCGGTTTCGCATGCAAGGCGATGTCGTGGAGCTGGAGATCTGAGGGATAACAGAATGCAAGCAGCGTTTGAAGCACTCATCGAGCTTGTCAGGAAACCGTACCGGACCGATGGCGGCGTGAAGACGGATCGGTCCGTTCTGCTCGTCTACGCGCCGGAGCGGGAGCTGGAGTTTCGAGAGCACCTCCAAGATCACTTTCTACCGCGCCTGAAAGCAGAGGGGCATGCCCACCGCACCCTCGACCTCACCGGCTTTCTTTTCGATGGGCTCGATCAAGAGGCAATCGAAAACCTCTACGAAGACGAATTCGACGACTACCAGTGGATGAAGCAGGGTCTGGCCTCGCATATCGAACGAGCGCTGACGCAGCGCATCAGCGACCTCGTGGAGGAAATTCCCGGGGGAGCGGTGATCGTCTACGCGACGCTCGCGCTCTACCCGCTCATCCGATTCGGTGACTTGCTCACCGGGCTTCGAGATCTTGACTGTCGCATTCTGCTCGCATTTCCCGGCGAGGAGCGCGGCGGCAGGCTGTATTTCATGAACCATCCCGACGGCGGCAACTATCTCGCCGTCAAGATGATGATGTAGCGGAGGCCAGGAGATTGACCACCGTTCGAGACACGATCAAGCGCGACATCACCTCCAAGGTCGAGGGAGTCGTCAAGGTCTTCGACCGCAAAGCACTGGCCACCGAGATCCGGGAGTTCATCGTCACGGACAAGATCGAGACCGAGCTCAAGAAGATCTTCGACACCTTTACGCGCGCGAGCGAGGTGCTGCGCTTGGGCGGCACACCCCGCGATGTCATGGGCATCTGGACTTCCGGCTTCTTCGGCTCGGGAAAATCCCACTTCTCCAAGGTGCTCGGCTACCTGTTACAGAACGACGAGCTGGGGGACGGCTCCGGCGAACACTGTATCGATGTGTTCATCGAGCATCTGTCCGACACCCAGCGCGGCCAGGATCTCCGTCTGCGTCTAGCGGAAGTGAAGGCGAAGACGCAGACCAAGACTATTGCGTTCGAGATCAAAAGCCGGCAGTCCTTGAACAACCCCAACTCCGTCGGCGAGATCCTGCTCGGGGAGTTCTATCGCAGCATCGGCCTCGCCGAGAACTTCATCGTGGCGCGCATCGAGCGCCACCTCCAGCAGCGCGGCCTTCTGGAGGGCCTCTCCAGCGCCTTCGAGGCCAAGTATGGCGTACCCTGGCGCAGCGCCGAAGGCCGGGGTGCGCTGATGAACGTGCGTCGTCGACTCGCCGATCTCCTGCCCGATCTCGATCCCGCCGAATATCCCGACCGGCGCGCCGCGGCAAATGCCCTCGGCGACATGTTCCGCTACGAGACCATCACCGCCGAGGGCATCGCCGACGAGCTGGTCGCCTGGGTCGATGCCCAGAAGACCACCGGCGCACGCGTCCAGCATCTCGTCTTCGTCATCGACGAGATGGGCACCTTCATCGGCGACTCGAACGAAAAGATCGGCGAGCTGAACGCCCTGGCCGAGATGATCGGCAACAAGGGCAAGGGCAAGGTCTGGCTC
>JAZBPF010000667.1:0-3479 GCA_036351515.1 Pseudomonadales bacterium
TCGACCTTCGGCTACACGCGCAGCTCGATCCGGGCGGTGTTCGACGCGACCAGCGTCGAGAACGCCCAGAAGATCGTCGGGAAGACGGCCCTCGAGCTGTTCCGGATGGAGTGAGCCGGTGGCGTGCGCACCGGAAGCCCGGCAGCACTGCGCGGATTTCCGCGAGCGGGACGAGGGTAGGAGGGGGACCAGCGGGTGAGCCATGAGACCTCGAAGGCCACGGTGCGGCTCGGGTCCCGGGACGATCTCTTCGCCCTCGTGGGCGAAGGCGTGCTCGTCCTCGACGAGACCGAGGTCGACGGCCGCTTCTTCGATCTGCGCACCGGCTTCGCGGGCGACGTACTGCAGACCTGCGTCAACTACGGGCTGCGGCTCGCGGTCGTCGTCGCCGATCCGGCGCGGCACGGGGAACGCTTCGTCGAGCTGGTCCGCGAGCACCGGTCGCATCGCGTCGTGCGCTTTCCTGCCAGCCGTGCGGAGGCAGAGGCCTGGGCCGGGCGGGACCGCTGACCCCCACAGGGGTTCTCGTTCCGGATCGGTCAGCAGGAGAAGCGAACGAGGCGGTTCCTCCGGGAGCGGTCCTCCACGAGCGCGACCGGAAGCCACGACGATGCGCTGCGCCCCGGCGCACCGGGGGGCCGGACGGATCGCCGCTCGTGGCGCATGGCGAATCACAGCGGGAACGAGCCCGAGGAGCCGGGCAGCTCACTGGCTCTTGAGGGCGATCTCGCGGGGCAGCACCTCGGCGGCCATCCGGTTCGCGAGGGAATAGATCCGACGCAGCTTGTCGATGAATTCGAGCTCCATTCGGAGCTGCGCGATGTTCCCCGCACGGGCCGTGTCCAGGGCCTGCGCCTGGGTCCGGAGGATCCGTTCCACGATGGCCTCGATCTGCGCCCGCCGCGCGACGACGGACTCGGCCTTGCGCTGATCGTTCTCGGCCAGGGCGGCGATCCCTTCCTCCAGTGCGGCGGCGACCTGCTCCCCCAGCAGTTCGAGGGTCTGCTTCACGGTCTCGTGCACGGGGACGTTCCGCTGGATCAGGTCTCGAACCAGGGGCACGAACTCGTTCGCGACGACGTCTCCGGCATGCTCGATCCAGGCCGTGCCGTTCACCAGCTGCTGAAAATCGGCCGTGTCCGCATCGGTGAGGGCTGCGCCGCGCACCTGGGCGAGATACTCGTAGATGCGTTGTTGCAGCAGATCCACGCGGTCGTCCGCCTGGACGATGCGCTGCAAGGCAGCGAGGTCCCGATCGACCGTCGCCGGGCGCAGGAGGGCGAGCATCTCCAGGACGAAGCCGCCCATGTGACCGGTCTCGAGGCGTACGGCGTTCAGCGCCAGTGCCGGCGTCCCGATGAGCTCCGGGCTCAGGAAGCGCGGCTCGACGAGCACCCGCGCCGGTTCCGCCCGCTCCGGCACGAGGGCCGTCACCAGCCGTGCCAGGGACCCCGAGAACACCAGGAACAGCGCCATGTTGATCAGGTTGAAGGCCGTGTTGGCGTTGGCGATCTGGCGCGGGGTCTCGGCCGCGAGCCTTTCCGCGGGCTGGAGTTCTGCATGGGAGGGCGACAGCCAGACGGCGAGGTCTGCGAGCTGGTCGATGAAGCCGAGCCACAGGAGGACGCCCACCACGTTGAACACGACGTGCACCGCCGCGACCCTGACCGCCTCGGTGGACTTGCCGATGGTGGCCAGGAGCGCCGTCGCGCAGGTGCCGATGTTGGCACCCAGTGCCAACGCGATTCCGGCCGGCAGCGTCACGAAGCCCTGTGTCGCCATCACGATGATGATCCCGGAGGTCGCGGACGACGACTGCACCAGCGCGGTGAACCCACCGGCCACCAGGATCGCCAGCAGGGGCTGCTCCATGGCGACCATGAGATCGACGAAGGGCGGGTAGCTGCGAAGCGGTGCCATGCCCTCGCTCATGACCCCCATGCCGAAGAAGATCAGCCCGAGGCCCATCAGGAGACTGCAGTAGCGCCGGACGTTCTCGGCCTTGCCGAAGAAGGAGGCGGCGAAGCCGACGGCGACGAGCAGAAGGGCATATTCGGTCACCTTGAAGGCGACGATGTGCGCCGTCAGGGTGGTGCCGACATTCGCGCCCAGGATGATGCCGATCGACTGGGTCATCGACATCAGACCGGCCGACACGAAGCCGACGACAAGTACGGTGGTCACGGACGAGGACTGGATGACCGCAGTGACGAGTGCCCCGGTGGTCGCGGCCGTCACCCGGTTCTTCGTCAGCCGCATCAGGAGCAGCTTCATGCGGTCCCCGGCCGTGGCCTTCAGGGCATCGCCCATCTGTTCCATACCGAAGAGGAACAGCGCGAGGCCGCCGAACAGCCCCATGGCCATGACGAACCAGTCCGGGCTCTCGAGGCGCTCCGCTTCCGGGCCCGCAAGGGCCGCAGCGGGCCACGACAGGAGCACCAGGGCCACGAGCGGAAGCGAGCGCGCGTGATCTGCCCGGCGGACGAAGGGGAATCGCTTTCTTCGCATCGGCTCGACGGGCTCCGGTCGACAGACGCCTCGTTCGGCCCGCAACGAGGTCGCGACGCGCCGCCGAAGGAAGCCGGCCAAGGTGCGTCGACGCGACCCAGCTCCCACAGCGGGGTCCCGCGGGGCACGACCGCGGGACACGCAGTTGGGCTCGCTGCCTGCGAGAGCCGCGGTCCACTCGAGAACGGAGAACCCACGGCCCGGCGGAGACCGTCCGCCCCGCGAGATACTCGCGAACCCGCCACAGGGCCGGCAATGGGCGACGCGCCCGAAATGGGCGAGTCGTTCCTCGGAACGGGGGAACGTCTGGACCCACGCGGAACTCGTTGGGGGCAGTTCCAGGCGAGCAGGGGCGTAGACGAGCGCGCCCGCGCAGCGTTGGAAACTCGCCCGCACGAGCTCGATCCGCAGGAGCCTTGGCGGTTGCTTCCAGTCGTTCCCCTGGCCGTCTACGCGTCGATCGACGTGTTCCGGGAGAGGTTCATGGACACCCATGCGTCCCCCGAAAGCCCATCCGGCCTTCTCCCGGCTTCGGCCATCCGGCCGCTACGACGGGGCGGACATCGAGCAGCGACCCGCAATCCTGGCTCGCGCAGACGCTGGAAACGGACCCACGCGCCGGTACCGCTCTCCAGAACCCGTCCGGACGAGTCGCCGAAGCGCGGTGCGGGTCCGGAACCCGGCCCGCTCCCTTCATCCGGCCGCAGGAACGGCTTCGAAGGTACGCCGCCATTCCTCCGCCAGAACGCGCCGGCCAGCGGAGCGGAGCGGCTCGTGAGCGGCCCCGATCCTACCCTCCCGCTCGCGTCCACTGTTCGCGAGTGCCCGATGTCTGGAGCCAACCACGCCCCCTCTCCCCTCACCCGCGCAGCGATGTTCCTGTCGATGGCAGGGCTGCTGAGCGCATGTACGACGATCCCTCCCGTGCCGCCGGACATGCCGCAGCCCTCGCGGACGCAGGCCGTCGCCGA
>JAZBPF010000668.1:0-2031 GCA_036351515.1 Pseudomonadales bacterium
AAGCCGCCTCAACCATCGGCACCGATCGGGGCGCGCACCAGGTACTGCGGCCGCCGGCCGGGCACGCGCGCGATCTCCCCCGCGACCTCCAGCTCTAGCTTCACGGTCGTGAAGTGCCAGCGCAGCGCGCCGAGGCGATCGAGCTCCTCCCGAGCGAGTCGCCGCCGCACTTCGTCGTAGAGATCCTTCGCGGGCATGCCCGGAAGCTCCGGGGGGACCGCCGCAAGGATCGCCCTGCATACGCAGGTGAACTTCCAGGAGGGGATGCGCGTGGGCTGCGCGCCCGGCGTGGGCGAGCGACACACCGTCCGAGCTTCGTCCATCGCCTTCCCTCCGAGCGCGGCGCTCGATCCGCTCACGGCGCGGGACGCTCGTCCAGATAGAGCACGTTGCCGTCCGGATCCTCCATCAGGGCCATGAAGCCGCCCCAGGGCTGACGGCTCGGCGTCATGGGGAAGCGGACCCCTTCCGCCGCGAGGCGTGCGTGAGCCGCCTCCAGGTCGTCGACGACGAGGCCGACGCCGGTGTGACGCCCGGCAAGCTCCGCCTGCGCGTCGCCGACCACGGCGACGGCGAGGCGCACCCTCCCGGCATCGAAGGCCGCGAAGCCGGCCTCCGGCGCCAGCTCCGTCACCGGCAGACCCAGCCGGTCGCGGTAGAAGGCGAGGGCGCGGTCGAGGTCACGCACGAAGAGGTTGACGTATCCTAGGCGCACGGATCGTTCCTCCCTGACGAGTCGCGCCAGTGTGCTCCGTCCTCCGCCTCGCGTCCCTGCTGTTCGTCGCAGGACTCCTGCCGACCCCGGCGGCGATCGCGAAGTCCGCCCTCGACTGCATCGATCCGGAGGACGCCGTAGGCGTCGCCTGCGAGTCCCCCGCCTCCCTGCGCGTGCAGCTCCGGAACCTGTGCGCGGACGCGGTGTTCGTGAACCTGTGCATCCAGGTCGACGGCGAGGAGTGGGACTGCTGGCGCGCCGATCCCCTCGCGCCCGGCGAGGCCCTGACGGGGGAGAGCTGCTGGTCGACGCGCCGCTACGAGTTCGCGGCCTGCACCGGCGGCGTGTCCGAGTGCGGTTTCACACCCTGAGGTCCGGACTACGAGAATGCTCCGAACCTTGTCTTCACCAGCCCACCTCGACCCACGATTCGGATGCATGCGTCCGGTGGCGTGCGGACCCTGGACATCGGGACGCACGGGGAAATCGTCCTTACGGCACCGAAGCGCGCCACCAGGCGCGCGACCGAACGGAGTCCCGAGTCGAAAGACCGGGCTCGAAGAGTCCTCTCGAGGACACGAGCGGACGCAGGTGAGTGCACTTCTCCGAGCTGCCCGTCGGCAGCCCGAGCGCAACCGACGGAGGAAAAGGATGAAGGTCCGCCGCGCGACGATCGAGGATCTCGGAACGCTGGTCGAGTTCACCTCGGCGGAGGCGAAGGAGGCGGAGGGTCGGTCGGCGCATCCGGACACGCTGGAGCACGGCGTGCGCGCAGCCCTCGAGGACGAATCCCTGGCGATGTACTGGCTTCTCGAAGACGCCCACGGGCGAGCCGTCGGCAGTGTCTCGGCGATCCGGGAATGGAGCGACTGGAACGCCGGCTTCTACTGGTGGATCCAGAGCATGTACCTCGTCCCGGCACAACGAGGGAAGGGCTGCATGCAGATCCTGCTCGATGCGGTCGAGGCCGAGATGGAGGCAAGGAAAGGGCTGGAGCTTCGCCTGTACGTACATCGCGAGAACGTCCCGGCGGTGAAAGCCTACGAGAAGGCGGCCTTCGAGAGGTCTCCCTACGAGATCATGGTGCGCCGGAAGTGAAACCCTCCGCCAGGCGGAGAGAAAGGGGGCAGTGTGCATTTCGGGCCCGTCCCTGCGCGCCAACCCGTCGACTCTGGCCGCCGTGTGAAAAAGCACGCTGACCCCTTTCCTGCACGACGACATCTCGTTCGGAGGGCCGCGCGCGGCCCCGAACACGTCCATCCACGATCGCCTGAATCCGCCCGCCATCGGGCGGGCCCGGCTCGGGCCACGGTCCG
>JAZBPF010000669.1:0-2408 GCA_036351515.1 Pseudomonadales bacterium
CGGCGGATGTCGAGGACGAAGTCGACGTCCCACTGGAAGATGCCCGCCAGTTCCATGGCGAGCCCCTCGTCGAGGCCCACGCGCGCGGCGGCGAGGAACAGGGACGAGTCGATCTCCCCCTCGCGGAAGGCGCGCCGGCGCTCGGGCTCGCGCTGTTCGAGGCGCGTCTCGAAGCTCGCCGCCCCGTCCGGGCGCTGGGCGACCATGGCCTCGACGCGGCTGAAGGCGTAGTGCAGGGCCACGAGGCGTCCGGCGTCGTCCGTCCGGTAGCGCAGCTCCTCGCCCGGATGGATGCGCGCGAGGCGCTTCGCCGCGGCGTCGCTGTCCAGGACCGCCTGGAGGTCGCCCGGGGAGAGGCCCTCGCGCGAGAAGATGCGCGCGAGGCTGTCGCCGGGGCGGACCGTCACCGTCGCCCAGGGCGACGCCACGACCGCAGCCGGCGCGGGCGCCTCGGCTTCCGGGGCGGGTGCCTCCTCCGCCCCGGTGGCGACCGCGGGAACGGCCGGTCCGAGCACGAAGTCCACGCTCCCCGCCGGCAGGCTCGCGTGGGCCCGATGGTCCCGCTCCGGCCAGACCGAGAGCGCGAAGGCGACCAGGCCGCCGAGCAGCGCCGCCACGAAGAGATGGCGGTGGGGATAGGCGGGACGTCCCGCCGTGGAAGCGGGCAAGCGTCGGGCCATGGGGCGATCGTCGGAAAGATTCATGGAATACAGGGGGCTGGGGCCCGTTCTTCCGTCGCGGGTCAGAACCTCGGGAGTATAGACGAAGGTTTCCGGCGGGGAACCCCGCACCGGGAGCGCGCGCCGGACGGGAGCGGCGCTTGTTTTCGCAAGGCGCGTGGGTATGGTTTGCGCTCCCGCGGCCCGGCCACGGGGGACCGCCGGTGCTCGCGCCGGCCCACGGGATCGATCCAGCCAGGGAGAACGTGCGTGTCCAGGGCGCTCCTCGACGAGTTGCAGTGGCGGGGCCTCGTCCATCAGAGCTCGGGGGCCGAGGCGCTCGCGGAGCACCTCGAGACCGGCCGCCGGACGCTCTACTGCGGCTTCGACCCGACCGCGGACAGCCTGCACATCGGCAGCCTCGTCCCGCTCCTGACGCTGCGCCGGTTCCAGCTCGCGGGGCATCGCCCCGTCGCGCTCGTGGGCGGGGCCACGGGCCTGATCGGCGATCCGAGCTTCAAGGCGGCCGAGCGCAGCCTCAACGAACGGGAGCTCGTGGCGAGCTGGGTCGAGCGGATCCGGGAGCAGGTCGGCCGCTTCGTCGACCTCGAGGGCGACGCCGGTCTCGTCGTCGACAACCTCGACTGGACCGGGGGCATGGACGTCGTCCACTTCCTGCGCGACGTGGGCAAGCACTTCTCCGTGAACGAGATGGTGCGCAAGGAATCCGTGCGCGCCCGCCTCGAGCGGGAGGGCAGCGGCATCTCCTACACGGAGTTCAGCTACATGCTGCTGCAGTCCTACGACTACGTGGAGCTGGCGCGGCGCCACGACTGCACGCTGCAGATCGGTGGCTCGGACCAGTGGGGCAACATCACCGCGGGCATGGACCTGTGCCGGCGCATGCTCGGTCGTCAGGTGCACGCGCTCACGCTGCCCCTGGTGACGAAGGCCGACGGCACCAAGTTCGGGAAGACCGAGTCCGGCACGGTCTGGCTCGACGCGCGCCGCACGTCTCCCTATTCCTTCTACCAGTTCTGGGTCAACAGCGCGGATGCGGACGTGGGCCGCTTTCTGCGCTACTTCACCTTCCTCTCCCGGGAGGAGCTCGAGGCGCTCGACGCCTCCCTCGCCGAGGCCCCCGAGCGGCGCGAGGCGCAGCGGGCCCTGGCGCGGGAGGTGACGCGCACGGTGCACGGGGAGGCGGGCCTCGTCTCGGCGGAGCGGATCACCGAGGCGCTGTTCTCCGGCACGCTCGATGCCCTCGACGGCGACGATCTCGCGCAGCTCGAGCTCGACGGCCTGCCCTCCGCCGTCGCTCCGGCCGGGGGCATGCGCATCGGGGAGGCGCTCGTGGGCGTGGGTCTCGCCAAGTCCAACTCCGCGGCCATGCAGCTCGTGCGCAGCGGCGCCGTGAGCGTGAACGGCGCGGCGGTGGCGGAACCGGGCGCGGAGCTGGCGTCGTTCCCGGTCCTTCCGGGCGGCTATCTCCTGCTCCGCCGCGGCAAGCGGCACTGGGGTCTGGTGCGCCTCGCGGCCGCCTGAGGGGCAGGCACCGGCGGTCGCCGACGGACGTCGCGAGGAACGCGCACGAGACGCTTGTCAGCCTTCCGGCCCTATGTATAATGCGCAGCCCTGACCGCGGGGTGACCCCCTTGGGGATCACGCGGAGAGGGGCCTTTCGGGGCCTCTTTTTCGCCTGGGCCTGCAGCTCTTTAACAGATCGATCAAGCCATTCGTGTGGGTGCC
>JAZBPF010000670.1:0-3159 GCA_036351515.1 Pseudomonadales bacterium
CGGCGGGCGATGGCGGCGGTCATGCCGCGGAACAGCAAGGTGTGGAAGGGCCAGGTGGCGTACCAGTAGAGGAGCCCCCAGACCCCGGCGGGGTGCCAGTAGGCGGTGACGCGCACCCGGCTGCCCTGCTCCGCCGGGGCGAGCGCGAACTCGAGCACGCCGCTGCCCGGCGGCCGCATCTCGAGCAGCAGCGTGAGCCGCTCGCGCGGCTTCAGACCGACCACCCGCCACGCGTCGAAGACGTCGCCCACGCGCAGCTGCGTGGGATGGCGCCGCGGACGGCGCAGGGACGGTCCGCCGAGGAACCAGTCGATCAGCCGCCGCAGGAACCAGAGCGGCCGCGCGTAGAAGTAGTCGCCGTTCCGCGCCACGGTCATGGTCACGCGCCAGAGCGCCTCCACGCCGGCCGCGGTGTGCGCCTCGTGCCCGGCCCGTTTCGCGTAGAAGCCGTAGGCGGGATTCCAGTCGCGGCAGGCGATGGAACCCTCGACCCAGCGCGAGGCGACCGTGTGCTCCCGATCCACCCGGAGCGCGGCCCCGGCCGCCTCCCGGAAGGTCGCGAGCCGCCGGGGGAGCAGCGCACGGATCTCGCGGTCGTCCGCGACGAGATCGTGCGCGAGGCCCTCGATGAGCGCGCCCGCGATGCTCGTCGGCACGGAGGTCACCAGGCGCAGCCAGTAGCTCGAGAGCCGGGGCGTGAGCACCGGCACGGGCAGGATCCGCGGGCGCCGACCGATCAGGGCCCCGTAGCAGCGCATCATCTCCTCGTACGTGCACACCTCCGGGCCGGCGACCTCGAGGGTCCGGTCGCCCTCCAGCGGCACCTCCGCGACCCCCACGAGGTAGGCGAGCAGGTCCTCCAGGGCGATCGGCGTCGAGCGGGAACGGACCCACCGCGGCGTCACCATGACCGGCAGGTGGTTCACGAGATCGCGCATCACCTCCCACGCCGCGGAGCCGGGACCGACGATCATGCCGGCCCGCAGTTCGACGACCGTCGCCCGGGCGCGGCGCAGGATCTCCCCGGTCTCGATCCGGGCGCGCAGGTGCCGGGAGCGCGGCGCCTCCGGTGCCAGACCGCCGAGGTAGACGATGCGCCGGACACCCGCCGCATCCGCCGCGCGGACGAGGTACTCCGCGGCGCGGCGCTCGAGGGCCGGGAAGTCGCCGCCGGCGGCCATGAGGTGCACGAGGTAGAAGACCACGTCGGCGCCCTCGACGGCCCGCTCGAGGGACGCCGGATCGAGCACGTCCGCCGCGACGCACTCGACGTCCTCCCAGCCACGCGCGGCCAGCACCTCGGGGTTCCGCGCCGTTGCGCGCACGCGCCAGCCCTCGCGGCGCAGTCGCGGGACCAGGTGCGTGCCGATGTAGCCGCTCGCGCCGACGACCACCGCGCGCCGCACGGCGCTCCCGCCCGTGGTGCTCACGGCGAGGCGGCCTCCGGCGCCAGCAGGGTCTCCGCGCAGAGCCGCCGGACGTCGTGCGCCTGGCCGAGGCGCTCGAGGGTCAGGTACAGGGTGATCAGGTAGAAGCCGACGAACACGAAGTCGCTGTGCAGCCGGTAGCCGTGGTCCACGAAGAAGCCGAAGAGCGCATCGAAGGAGGCCCGGAAGCGCGCCAGCTCGAAGCGCTGGGCCCGCTGCTCGACGCCGAAGTGGGCCGCGAGCAGCGCCTTCAGTTCCCGCTCGGCGGCCGCGTCGAGCCCCGGGCGGAGCATGCCGAGACTCCGCAGGGCGGCGTCGAGTGCGGCGTCGTCGCCGCTGTAGAAGGCCCGGTAGAGCGCCACCATGCCCCTGCGGAACTCCGGCCGCAGCTGGATCCAGAGCCCGGACGGCGCGAAGTGCAGGCGGTCCGCGTCGTCCAGGCCGAGGTGCGGGAGCCGCAGGTCGAGGAACAGGCCGTCCTCGACGAGCCACTGCCCGAAGTAGAGGCGCAGGAGCGCATCCCCGGCCCGTGCCCGCCGGGCCGGATCGTCGATGCGCTCCAGGAGCGGGACGCCGAGGAGCGAGGGCCGCACCTCGACGCCGGGCACGGCGTCCGCCACGGCCCGGCGCAGGGCCGGCACGCCGCTGCCGGTGACGGAGCGCGTGGCGAGGCGCCGCAGGGAGCCGAGGAGCGGTGCCCATTCGACGGCGTCCCAGCCGCGCGTCGGCACGAAGCGCAGCAGGGCCCGGAGGTCGGCGGGGACGAAGGCAGGGATCCTCATGGAAGCTCCGGTCTGCGTGGCGGTCGGGGGTCGCAGCGGGTCCGTCCGCGGCGCGTTGCCAGCCCCGGTCCCGATGCGCTAGAGAGAGCCTCCCAGCTTCCAGGAGCCGTGTCATGAGCGAAGCGGAGGCGACGCCCCCGGGAGACTTCGTCTCCACCTTCTTCTCGCCGGCGTTCGCCGCGGACCCCTATCCGGTCTACCGGCAGCTCCATGCCGGGACGTCGCGCTTCCGCGTGCCCGGGACGAACCTCGTGATCGCGGCCGGCTACGAGGACTGTCAGGCCCTGCTCCGGGACCGGCGTCTCGGCCACGGCTTCCGGGAGCGCATGACGGCGCAGTTCGGCGAGGAGGTCTTCGACCGGCACCCGGCCTACCGCACCCTCGCCCACTCGATCCTCCTCATGGACCCGCCGGACCACCGGCGCATCCGCGGCCTCGCCGCGAAGGCCTTCGACGCGCGCCGGACCGAGGCCCTGCGTCCCCGCGTGCGCGCCCTCGCCCACGCGCTGATCGACGCCTTCGAGGCGCGCGGCGAGGGCGATCTGGTCTCGCTCTTCACCTTCCCGCTCCCGGTGATCGTGATCTGCGAGCTGCTCGGGATCCCGGAGGCGGACCGGCACCGCTTCACGGGCGGGGACCGCGTCGCCGGGCGCATCATCGACCCCACGCCCATGAGCCCGGAGGAGCTCGCGGACGCCGACGCGCGGGTCGAGGAGAACCACGCCTACTTCCAGGGCCTGCTCGCGGAGCGCCGCCGCGCGCCCCGGGACGACCTGCTCACGGCGCTCGTGCAGGCGGAGACGGAGGACGGCGTCCTCAGCCCCGACGAGCTCATCGCCAACGTGTCCCTGCTCTTCGCCGCCGGCCACGAGACCACCGTGAACCTCCTGGGCAACGGACTCCTCGCGCTGCACCGGAACCCGGAGCAGCTCGCCGCCCTGCGCGCGGAG
>JAZBPF010000671.1:0-10476 GCA_036351515.1 Pseudomonadales bacterium
AGCCCTTCCCCCTCGGGCAGGATCAGGAGCGCGGCCACGCCGATGAACATCGGTACGCCCGCGAACAGCATGTAGGCGATGCCGCCGATGACGGGGCCCCGCACGGCGATGGACTCGTTGCGCGCGGCCATGACCCGCTGGAACACGTCCTGCTGCGGGATCGATCCGATCAGGAGCGTCATGGACGCGGAGATCCAGAACAGCCAGTCCACGAGCCCACCGTCCGGGAAGAAGCGGAAGAGCTCCCGCTCCGCGGCCACGGCCACCACCGGGCCGACCCCGCCCGCGAGGTCCGCCGCGAGGAAGGCGATCACCGTCAGGCCCACGACGATCACGAACATCTGCACGAGATCGGCGATGGCGACGGACCACATGCCGCCGAGGGTCGTGTAGACGAAGACGATCGCCGTGCCGAGCACCATGCCCTGCACGGAGCTCATGGCGCCGTCCGTGAGCACCTCGAAGACGAGGCCGAGGGCCGTGACCTGCGCGGCCACCCAGCCGAGGTAGGACAGGAGGATCACGGAGGCCGAGAACACCTCCACGGCCCGGCCGTAGCGGCGCCGGTAGAAGTCGCCGATCGTGAGCAGCCCCAGCCGGTAGAGCTTCCGCGCGAAGAACAGTCCCACGACCACGAGGGCGAGGCCGGCGCCGTAGGGGTCCTCCGTGGTCTCCGCGAGGCCGCCCTCCAGGAACTTCGCGGGCACGCCGAGCACGGTCTCCGACGCGAACCAGGTCGCGAAGGTGGCGGTGATCACCATGATCAGCGGGAGCTGCTGGCTGGCGAGGGCGAAGTCCCGGGCATCGCCGACGCGCCGGGCGGCGTACACGCCGATGCCGACGGTCGCGGCCAGGTAGGCGGCGACGAGGAGCAGGAGGGTCATGGGATCCCGTTCGCAGGAGGGCGCACTGGCGCGAGACTCTACGACGAGTCGCGCCCAGCGCGAAGGGGGTGCGGCGGGTCCCCGGGGACCGGGGCGAACCGTCCTCCGGGCCGCCCGCTTCCGGGACCACCGCCTGCGGGACCACCGCCCGCGGGACCACCGTGGCCGGGTCCCGGAGCGGAGCGCTATGCTCCGGGGCGAGAGACAGTTCGGGGACGGACCATGCACCCTACGACCGGAGCGGGCCCGCGCGCCGCGGCCGCGCTTGCGTTCTTCCTGTGCCTGCTCGGCACCCACCCGGCCCGGGCCGCGGAGCTCGCGCCATCGCTCGCGCCATCGCTCGCGCCCCTCGCCGACCTGCTGGGCCGCTGGCAGGTGCTCACGGCGATCCCCACGGAGGACGGTCTGCGCAACGGCGCGCCCGGGCGGGCGGAGGTGCGCCTGGCCGTGGGCGGCCGCGCCCTCGTCGAGGACGTGCAGCTCGAGCGCGCCGGCGCCGAGGACCTGCGCCTGCGCCACACCTTCACCTGGGATCCCTACCTCGACCGGTTCCGCATCACCGTGATCGACGACGCCTCGGGCCACCTCGACGTCTACGAGGGCAGCTTCGAGGAGGGACGACTGCTCGTGGACAACCTCCGGGCACACACCTACTCGCCCACGGCCCTCGGCCGCGAGCTCGCCTTCCGCATGCGCTGGCACGAGATCAGCCCCGACGGCTTCCGCCTCGACGTCTACCAGAGCGACGACGACGGCGAGAGCTGGACCCTCTTCGCCGCCCACACCTACCTGCGCGAGAGCGAGGGCGGGGCCGCGGGAACCGCGGCCGGGGACTGACCGCATGCGGAACCGGCCGCACCAACACTCCGGGTCGGTTCTGCTCCTCCTGTTCGCGCTCTGCCTGCTTTCCTCCACCGGCCCCCTTCCGGCGGCCGCGGCGCCCGACCCCGTGACCGCCCTGCTCCGCGAGTGGACGCAGGCCGTGCACGCGGGACGCCGCCCCGTCACCCCCGCGACGCCCGGAGCCGCGGAGGCGCTCGCGGACTTCTACGCGGCCCGGGACTTCGCCCCGGCCTGGCGGGAGCGGGCCCGCGCCCGGGCGCTCCTGGACGTGCTGCTGGCAGCGGACACGCACGGCCTGTCCCCCGCGGACTTCCACGGCCCGGAACTCCGCGCCCTCGCGGCCACCGGCGGCAGCGACGCCGGTGACCCGGTCCGCGCCGCCCGCTTCGAACTCCTCCTCGGCGACGGCCTCCTCGCCCTCGCCGCGCAGCTGCACGCCGGGAAGGTGGATCCCGCGGCCCGGGCCCCGGTCCGGAACCCGCCGCGCCCGGTCCCGACGGCCGCGCCGGAAGCGCTGCTCGCCACCCTCGCGACGGCCGACGCACCGACCGCGACACTCGAGGCGCTCGCGCCGGCCGACCCCGCCTATGCGGCCCTGCGACGCGAACTCGCGATGCTCCGTGGGGTGGCCGCGGCCGGGGGCTGGCCCGCCTTCGACGCCGACCGGCTGCTGTTCCGGGGCGTCCGGGGCGCGGACGTGGCGGCGCTGCGGGCGCGGCTCGGGGCGGAGGATCCGTGGCTCCCGGCAGCGCAGACTCCGGAACGCTTCGACGCGGACCTCGACGCCGCCGTGCGCCGCTTCCAGGACCGGCACGGGCTCGCCCCGGACGGCGTCGTGGGACCACGGACGACCCGGGCCCTGACGGCACCGGTGGAGGCGCGCATCGGGCAGCTGCGGGCGAACCTGGAGCGCCTTCGCTGGGCGGCGCGCGAGTCGGAGGCGGCGACCCGGCTGCTGGTGAACGTCCCCGCCTTCGACCTGGTGCTGGAGCGCGGGGGCATCCCACTTTTCCGGACCCGCGTGATCGTCGGCGCCCCGGAGACGCCGACGCCGACCTTCGCGGCGCGGATCGAGGCGCTGGTGACCCATCCGCCCTGGAACGTGCCGCGGAGCATCGCTTCCGGGGAGTTCCTGCCGCGGCTGGCGGACGATCCCTCGCTGCTGCGCCGCGAGGACCTGCTGGCCCTCGACGGCGCCGGCGCCCTGGTCACGGCGGCGGAGGCGGCCCGGCGCGCCCGGGCCGGCGAAGCGGTGGGGCTGGTGCAGCGTCCGGGGCCGACGAATCCCCTCGGGCGCCTGAAGTTCCAGCTGCCGAATCCGCACGACGTGTACCTGCACGACACGCCTGCGCGCCAGCTCTTCGAGCGGGCGACCCGGGCCTTCTCCCACGGCTGCGTGCGCGTCGAGCGGCCCGAGGCGCTCGCCCGCCGGCTGCTTCCGGCGGAGGCGCTCGCCACGCTGGAGCGCGCCCTCGCGGCGGGGGAGACGCGGACGATCCCGTTGCCGGCCCCGGTGCCCGTCCGGATCGTCTATCGCACCGCCGTGGCGGAGCGGGACGGAACGGTCCGCCTGCTCCCCGACCTCTACGGCCTCGACGAGCCCCTGCTGCGGGCCCTCGAGCGACCGGTCGGGTCAGCTGCCCCAGCTGCGGAAGCGGCCCGTGTCGAGATGGACGAAGCCGGAGGCGCTGTAGACCCCGACGCCTCCGCGCTCGAGGGAGAGCGCCGCCCGGCGGACCTCCGCGACGGAGCGGCCGGGGAAGGCCACGTCGACGGCGCGGCCCTGCATGTGCAGGGACTTCTTCGCCACGCCGCCGCTGCGGGCGGCGAGTGCGGCATTGGTCTTCGGTGAGCGGTAGCCGGAGATGACGTCGATCCAGCCGTCGTGGCCGAGCGCGTCCCGGACCGTCGCCAGGTAGTCGAGGAGCCCGGGGTCGATGGCGTACCGCTCGTCCGTCCGCCAGTCCCGGAGCACCCCGTGGAGCTCGCCGAGCCCGTCCTCGAGGAGCGTGCCGCCCTCCCGATAGACGGCGCGGGCCTTCTCGCCCGTGTGGATGCTGCGCAGCGCCAGCTCGCGGACGCCGCCGGGGACGAGGGCCCGGGCCGGCGCCGCGGCGGCGACGACGGCGGCGCCGCCGAACCAGCGCAGCACGTGGCGGCGGGAGGGGCGGAGACGGGACGGACGGTCGACGGATCGATGCACGCGGGACACCTCGCTGCGCAGGAGATCGGACGGTATCGTGCATGCACGGTTCGCGCCGTGCCCACGAAGTTTAGTCCAGGCGCGAACGGGTAGAGTTCCCGACGCCCCGTGACGGATGCACGCCCGGTGAACGCCCCCATGCCGCCGCAGCCCCTTCCCGAGGCGCACACCGCCTGCCCGGAGTGCGACCTGCTGCTGACGCTGCCGCCCCTCGCGCCCGGGGAACGGGCCCGCTGCCGGCGCTGCGGCCACCTGCTCGCCCGCTCCCCCGGGGCGGGCTTCGAGCCGGCCCTCGCCTTCGCGCTCACGGCCGCGCTCTGCTTCGCCTGTGCCTGCGCCTTCCCGTTCCTGTCCTTCCGGGCCCGCGGCCTCGCGACGGAGATGAGCCTGCCGGGCGCCGTGGCGGAGCTCTGGCGCGCCGAGGAACCGGCGCTGGCGGGCGCCGTGGCCGGCTTCGCCCTGCTGGGGCCCCTGGCGCTGCTCGGCGCCGTCACGGCGCTGCTCGGGCCCCTGGTGCTCCGCCGGCCGGCGCCCTGGCTCGCGGGTGCGGCCCGGGCGGTCTACACGCTCGGCCCCTGGAGCATGGCCGAGGTGTTCCTCCTCGGCGTGCTCGTGAGCCTCTCCAAGCTCCTGTCCCTCGCCACCGTCATCCCCGGGATCGCCTTCTGGGCCTACCTGGCCTTCACCCTGTGCCTCGCCGCGACGCTGGCGCGCCTCGACCGGCACACGGTGTGGACCGCGATCGGGAGCCTCGGGCGATGAGTTTCCCGGCCGGGACCGCCGCCGCGGCGGGGCTGGCCTGCTGCCCGCTCTGCGGCGCCCTCGGGCCGGCCGGCAGTCCCCGCTGCGCTCGCTGCGGGCACCGGCTGCACCTGCGGACCCCGCGGAGCGTCCAGCGGACCCTCGCCCTGACCCTGACCGCGGCGCTGCTGCTGGTCCCGGCGAACGTCCTGCCGATCATGGTCACGGTGCAGCTCGGACGGCCCGAGCCGAGCACGATCCTGGGGGGCGTGGTGACGCTCCTGCACTACGGGTCCTGGCCCATCGCCACCGTGATCTTCGTCGCCAGCGTGCTCGTCCCGCTGCTGAAGATCTCGACGCTCGTGCTGCTGTGCGCCAGCGTGGTGCGCAGGACCACGGCCGGGCCCCGGCAGCGGACCCTCCTCTACCGGGCCACGGAGCTCGTGGGCCGCTGGTCCATGATCGACGTCTTCGTGGTCTTCGTGCTCGTGGCCCTCGTGCACCTCGGGCAGCTCCTCGTGATCCGCCCGGGGCCCGCCGCCGTGGCCTTCGCCGGGGCGGTGATCCTCACCATGTTCGCCGCGGAGCAGTTCGACCCGCGGCTCCTCTGGGACCACGAGGAGGACGCCCGTGGCGGACCCTGAAGCCGGCGTGCAGGTGGAGCGGAGCCGGCGCCCCTCCGCCGTCTGGCTCCTGCCGATCCTCGCGGCCCTCGTGGGTGCCTGGCTGGTCTGGTACGCGGCCCGCAACGAGGGGCCGACGATCACGATCCGCTTCCCCACCGCCGAGGGCATCGTCGCCGGCGAGACGCGGCTGAAGGCCCGGAGCGTCGAGGTCGGCATCGTGGAGTCCGTGACCCTCGACGCCGAGCGCGACGGCGTGGTGGTGCACGCCCGCATGGATCCGGAGACCCGCGACCTGCTGCGAGAGGACACGCGCTTCTGGGTCGTGCGCCCGCGGGTGGGCTTCGGCGGCGTCTCCGGCCTCGGCACGCTCCTCTCCGGGGGCTACCTCGAGCTCGCGCCGGGCACCGGCGCGCCGGGGGCCCGGAGCTTCGTGGGCCTGGACGACCCGCCGGTCACGGGACCGGGGACCCCCGGCGTGCGCGTGGTGCTCGTGAGCCGGGAGGCGGGATCCGTGCACGCCGGCAACCCGGTGCTCTACCACGGCTACGAGATCGGCCGCATCGAGAGCGAACGCTTCGACCCGGACCGCCGCGTGATGCGCTACGAGGCCTTCGTGGAGGCCCCCTACGACCGCCTCGTGGGCGACCGGACGCGCTTCTGGAACGCGAGCGGCGTGACCCTGCGCGCGTCCGCGAGCGGCTTCGAACTCTCCGCCGGCTCCCTCGAGACCCTCGCCCGGGGCGGCGTCGCCCTCGGCCATCCGGAGGACGACGCCCCGGGGGCGGCCGTGGCCGACGGGACCGAGTTCACCCTGCATCCGGACGCGCGCAGCGCGGAGGAGGACCCCTACCGCCGGGCCGTGCCCTATCTCGTGCGCTTCGAGCAGTCCGTCCGCGGCCTCGAGCCGGGCGCCGCCGTGGAGCTCCGAGGCATCACCGTCGGCCGGGTCCGCGGCGTGTTGCTCGACGCGGTCGACGGCAGCGCCTTCGGCGACGCCGCCCAGCCCATTCCCGTGGTCCTGGAACTGGAGCCCGCGCGGCTGCGGCTCCCGGACGACGACAGCGGGGAGACCGCCCTCCGGCAGGTGCTCACCGAGGCGATCGGCAACGGCCTCTTCGCCTCCCTGCAGACCGGCAACCTGATCACCGGGCAACTGTACGTGGCCCTCGACTTCGATCCGGAGGGACCGGTCGGCCGGCCCGGCCGCGCCCACGGCTTCGAGACGCTTCCCGTGCGGTCCACGGGCCTCGCGCAGCTGGAGAAGAAGCTCGGGCAGGTGCTCGACCAGCTCGCGGCGCTGCCCCTGGAGGGGCTGGCGACGGACGCCTCGGCGACGCTCGCGCGCTCCGCGGAGACGCTCGCGGCCCTGGAGCGCACGCTGGCGCGCATCGAGTCGACGCTCGCCTCGGACTCCGTGCAGGCGCTTCCCGCGGAGCTCGTGGACACGCTCGCGGCGCTCCGCGGGACCCTCGAGACCCTGGGCCCCGGATCCCCCGTGACGCGCAGGCTCGAGGGCACGCTCACCCGCCTGGATCGCTCGCTGGAAGGGGTGGAGGCGCTCTCCCGCGCCCTCGAGGAGCAACCGAGCACCCTGCTTCGGCCCGTGCGCCGCGCGCCCGACCCGATTCCCGGAGGCGATCGATGAACCGGACCACCGCCCGGGCCGCGTGGCTCGCCGTCTCCCTCGTGCTCCTGACCGGCTGCCTCGGCGGCACGGCGCTGCCGGAGCCGGCCGACTACCTCCTGCGCGTGCCCGCCGGCGCCGGCGCCCCGCCCCGGGGCGCGCCCGCCTTCGCCCTCGGGGACGTCCGCGTCGCGGCCTACCTGGAGCAGCCGGGCATCGTCCTCGCCCAGGACGACGGCGTGGTCCGCGCCGCCCGCTACCACCGCTGGGCGGAGCCCCTGGACGCGAGCGTCCGGCTGCTGGTGGCGGAGCTCGCGGGCGCCGCCCTCGGACGGCCCGTCGCCCGGAGCGCCGCGGGCGCCGGCCCGGGCCCCGTCGTCGTCGACCTGACCGTGGACACGCTCCACGGCACCGCGGACGGGCGTGCGCGCATCGACGCGCACTGGCGCGTCGCGGGGAGGCCGGGCGAGGGGCGGTTCACGGCGACGGAGGCGCTCGCGGAGCCCGGCTACCCCGCGCTCGTGGCCGCCGAGTACCGGCTCCTCGAGCGCCTCGCCGAGGCCCTCGCGGCCGAGCTGCGCGCGGGCGGATCAGCCGAGTAGTGCGAGGGCGTCGAGATCGCGGGCCATGGCCGCGCTGCGGCGCGCCATGGTCATGAACATCTCGTCGCCGCGCTCCGTCTGGCCGACGATCATGGACGCGATCACGGCCATGACCAGGCCGGCGAAGGCGGCGCGGCGGTAGTCGCGCCAGCAGGCGTCCTCGTCGTAGTCGTCGATGCCGTAGCTCCGGAGCACCGCCAGGTACTCGCGCACGAGGCTCCGCTCCTCCGCGGCCCGGAGCGCCGGGTCGAGGGCCGTGCCGAGGAAGTAGGCGACGTCCGCGGTGCCGACGCCCAGGGACGGGGACTGCCAGTCCACCACCGCCAGCGGCGCCGGCCCGCCGAAGAGCATGTTGTCGAGGCGGTAGTCGCCGTGGGTCACGGTCCGGGGCCCTTCCCGGTGGCCCACGTAGCGGTCGAAGCGTGCGCCGAGGGCGCGGACCAGGGCGACCTCCTCGTCCGTGAGCCGCCCCGCGTAGCGCGCGAGGAAGGGCTCGCAGACCCCGTCCCAGAGCGCCTTCACGTTCGCGGCACTCTCCGCCGGATCCGCGGGCCCGAGCCAGTCGATGTCCGCGAGGGCGGCGTCGTTCCAGCGCGGCCCGTGGAGCCGTCCCGCCTCGACGACCGCGAGGGCGGCCTCGTCGACGCTGCAGCCGCGGATCTGGTCGCCCTGCTCCGCCGGCGCCAGATCCTCCATGAGGATCACGAAGGCGTGGGTCGCGGGATCGATCTCCGCGAGGAGCGGCTCCGGGGTGCGCACGTCGAGGGTCGGCTTGAGCACCTGGTAGAAGCGCACTTCCTTCAGGTAGTTCTGCAGGGCGATGCCGGTCTGCCGGCTCGTGGGGTCCTCGGAGGCGAACTTGCCGACGACGCTCGCCGGCCCCTCACCGGAGGCGTAGCGGAGCCGGAAGCGCACGTTCTGCCCGACCTGCCCGGTGCCCACGTTCTGCGCCTCGAAGTCGGCGACGGTCGCGTCGTGCCCGGCGCGCCGCAGCGCCTGCGTCAGCCAGTCGGCGGTGACCGAGGCCGGCGTGTCACGGATCTCGATGCTCGTGTGCGGCTGCATGCGCGCTCCCCCTCCCGATGGACGGGCGAGTGTAGCGGCCGCGTCCGGCCGCGGGGAGCCGAGGCGGGCCCCTCGGAGCCGCGCGTGGCTCGCCGGGAGAGCACGGGGGTATGCTCGGACCGGTCCACTCCGGGGAGGCCGCCCATGTTCTCGCTCACGTCGCTCGTCCGCCGCGCCGCGCAGGTGAATCCGGACGCGCCGGCCCTCGTCCACGAGGACCGCTCCCTGCCCTGGTCGGCGTTCCCGGAGCGTCTCGCACGCATCGCCGGGGGGCTCCGGAGCCTCGGCGTCGGCCCCGGGGACCGGGTGGCCGTGCTCGCCCTCAACTCGGACCACTACTACGAGTTCTACTTCGCCGTGGCCTGGGCCGGCGGCGTCTTCGTGCCCGTGAACACGCGCCTCGCGCCGCCCGAGATCGAGCACTGGCTCCGGGACAGCGAGGCGAAGGTGCTCTGCGCCGACGCGTCCTTCCTCCCCGTGGCCGAGGAGCTGCAGCCGCGCCTTTCGACCCTCGAGCACGTCGTGGCGATCGGCCGGGAGGTGCCGGGGCAGTACACGAGTTGGGAGTCCCTGGCGGACGCGGCACCGGTCCCGGACGCGGGGCGTCACGACGACGACCTGGCCGGGCTCTTCTACACGGGGGGCACCACGGGCCGCTCGAAGGGCGTGATGCTCAGCCAGCGCAACCTCGTGGTGAACGCCATGCAGGCGGCGCCGATCCTCGAGCTGCGCCCGGGGGACCGGTGCCTGCACACGGCGCCCATGTTCCACATCGCCGATTGGTGCATGTGCGTGGGCATGGCGATGATGGCCGGGACCAACTACTTCCTGCCCGCCTTCGAGCCCGTGAAGGTCATGGAGACCATCGCCGCGCGGCAGATCCAGAAGATGCTCATGGTCCCCACCATGATCAACATGGTGGTGAACCATCCGCAGATCGGTGCCCACGACCTCTCCTCCCTCGAGGGCGTCATGTACGGCGCCTCGCCCATGCCCGAGGCGGTGATCCGCCGCGCCCTCGAGGTGCTGCCGGGCACGCGCTTCTACCAGGCCTACGGCCAGACCGAGGCGGCGCCGATCCTCACCATGCTGCGCCCGGAATTCCACACGGTGGACGCGGACGGGCCCTGCGCGGGCAAGCTCGGCAGCGCCGGCCAGGCGGTGCCCGGCGTGGAGATCGCCGTGCTCGACGGCGACGGTCGGCCCGTGGCGACCGGGGAGGTCGGCGAGGTCTGCGCGCGGGGTCCCAACGTCATGGCCGGCTACCGCAACCTGCCGGAGCAGACCGCGGAGACGCTGCGCGACGGCTGGCTCCACACCGGGGACGGCGGGCGCCTCGACGCCGACGGCTTCCTCTTCATCGTCGACCGGGTGAAGGACATGATCGTCTCCGGGGGCGAGAACGTGTACTCGGCGGAGGTGGAGAACGCCCTCTACCGGCATCCGGCCGTGGCCCAGTGCGCGGTCATCGGCGTGCCCGACGAGAAGTGGGGGGAGCGGGTGCACGCCATCGTCGTGCGCAAGCCCGACGCCACCGTCGACGCCGAGGAGCTCGTGGCCCACTGCCACCGCCTCGTCGCCGGCTTCAAGTGCCCGCGGAGCGTCGAGTTCCGGGACGAGGCGCTGCCCCTCTCGGGCGCCGGGAAGATCCTCAAGACGGAGCTGCGCCGGCCCTTCTGGGAGGGCCGCGACCGCCAGGTCGGCTGAGCCGGACCCGGGGCCGCGACGCCCGCCAGCGCGACGCGCCCCTCCCGCGAGTCGGGTATCCTTCGCGCCGCTCCGCACCGGCGGGCCCGCGGGCCCGCGGTGCTCCGCCGGTTCCGGAAGGCGCCATGTTCACCTACATCGATCCCACGGTCCGCGAGCGCCTGATCGCCCAGGGACACCT
>JAZBPF010000672.1:0-4013 GCA_036351515.1 Pseudomonadales bacterium
GACCAGTAGCCGGGCCAGAGCCGCTTGCCGTGCGCCCGCTGCTGGAGCAGGACCCGTCCGTCCCGGTCGAGCACGAACACGGAGAAGGCCCGGTGCAGGCGGCCCTCGCCGTCGTGGCACGCGGCCTTGTCGAGCACCCCGAGGGCGTTGTCCGCCTCGTCCACGAGCACGAGGAGATCCGTCTCCGAGGAGACGACGGGATCGTCCGTCGCCGGGTCCGCCATCCGTGTCCTCCAGCCACCACCCCTTCGCGGGGAGGACGATGGCGCGGTCGCCGTCCGGGCGCAAGCGCGTGGCGCCGCGGCGCCATCCGCGGGCGCCCCGCGACCGTCCGTCGGAGTGCGCCTCCGGTCCGGCCCCGCGCGGTCCGGTTCGCGGGCCGGCGCACGGCGGTTTCCGGGGCGATTGCTATGGTTTCAGCGCAATCCGTCTCCGTGATCCGGGAGCCTCATGAGCGAGGACGCACGCACGCGGCCGCCCGTGGACGCCGATTCGATCGGCGCCGGCGAGGACCGTGCGGACGAGGCCGGCGGCCCCGTTGAGGAGACGCGCACGGTCTTCCGCTTTCCCGGTGCGGAGCGCGGCGACGGCGCCGGCGAGACCCACACGGAGCTGCGCGCCGTGCCCGGCGGCGAGACCACGCAGCTGGCCGCCGCGGGCGCGGACCCGCTCGCCGGCGCAGGGGAGGAGGAAGCGACGCAGTTCGCCCCGGCCGTGGCCGAGGACGTCTCCCGCTCCGGCTTCTCCACGGGTTCCTTCTCCGCCGGCGGTGACCGGCGCGGCCCGCGCCTGTCGCCCGGCGCGGTGCTCAAGGGTCGCTTCGTGCTCGAGGAGAAGCTCGGCTCCGGCGGCATGGGCGGCGTCTACCGCGCCGTGGACCGCGTGAAGCAGGACGCCCGGGACCGTTCCCCCCACGTGGCGGTGAAGGTCCTGAACGACTCCTTCGCCGAGCATCCGGACGCCTTCATCGCCCTGCAGCGTGAGTCGAGCCGGACCCAGCGCCTCTCCCATCCGAACGTCGCCTCCGTTTACGACTTCGACCGCGACGGCGACGTGGCCTTCATGGTCATGGAGCTGCTCGAGGGCACGCCGCTGGACCGTCGGCTCAAGCGTCATCCCGAGGGCCTGCCCCGGGAGGAGGCGCTGCGCGTGATCCGGGACATGGCCTCGGGGCTGGCCTACGCGCACGCCCAGGACCTGATCCACTCGGACTTCAAGCCGGGCAACATCTATCTCACGCGCGCCGGCGTCGCGAAGGTCTTCGACTTCGGCATTGCCCGGGCCGTAGGGCGGGGCGGGGAGGGCCCGGTGATCCCGCGGCGGCGGGCCACGGACGACGGCGCCGCCGCCGACGACGGGTCCGACCGGACGCTCTTCGACGCCGGCCGCCTGGGCGCACTCACACCGGCCTACGCGAGCCGCGAGATGTTCGAGGGGCGCGAACCGGCGCCCCAGGACGACGTCTACGGGCTCGGCATCGTCGCCTACCAGTGCCTGACGGGCCGCCATCCCTTCGATCGCCACAAGGCCCCGGTGGCGGAGTCCCGGGGCCTGGTGCCGGCGCGGCCCCCGGGCCTCTCGCGCCGGCGCTGGCGGGCCCTGCGGCGGGCCCTGGCGTTCCGCCGCGAGGACCGGACGCCGGACGCGCAGGCCTTTCTCGACGAGTTCTTCGCCGGGGGCGGCAGCGGCACGGGGACGGCCGTGGCCGTGGCCGCCGTGCTGGTGGCCGTCGTGGCCCTCGCCACGGTCGCCCTGCGGGAGCCGCCGGCCTCCGGTGCGACCGCCCCGCCGGCACCGGAGGTTCCCGAGGCCTGGCTCGCCCTGGACACGCGCCTGCGGGCGGCCCGGGAGGACGCCCTCGCGCAGCTCCGGGAGACGGCGTTCTCGCCCGTGTGGGAGGAACTCCTCGCCCGCGACCTCGAGGCCTGGGCCGGCGCGGCCGGCCCGCGGGTCCTGGTCGACGGCTTCGCGGACGAGGCGGCGGCGCGCGCGGCCCTGGCGCGCGTGCACGGCGAGGCCCGCCTGCCCATGCGCGTGGAGGTCGACCCGGCGACCGGTGGGGCGCGGCTCGTGGCCGGGCCCTTCCCTCCGGATGCGGCGGACCCGGGACGCCCCTGGCTCGACGCGCTCCCGGCAGTCGGCCTCGCGCCACGGCTCGTGACGGAGACGGAGGCACTGGCCCTCGCACGGCGGGACGCCTTCGAGCGCTACGTGGCGGAGCTCGAGCGCCGCCTGCCGCCGGCCCGGCCCCCGGAGCTGGATCCCGCGGATCCGGAAGCGTCGGCGCGGCTCGAAGCGGGCCTCGCGTCCCTCCGGGACGCCGGGCAGCTGCTCGCGCGCGCCGAGCGCCGCTATCCGGCGCCGGAGGCGCGGGTGCAGGCGCTCGAGGCGAGCCTCGCCGCACGGGAGGGTCGCTGGCGGGCCGCCCTGGAGGCGCTGCGCGAGGCGCTCGCCGCGCGGCCGGCTCCGGCGCCCGTGCCCGCCGAGGTGGACGGCTACGCCCTCGCCCGGGACGAACGGGTCTTTCCCGTCTTCGCCGGCCGCTGCCACCGCCCCGATGCGGTGGAGGCCGCGCTCCCCGCGTTCCTGGCCCTGCGCCCGGAGGACCGCGCGCAGGCCCTGGCCTACCTCACGGACTGCGCGAACCGGCGCGTGGCGCGCTCGCCGGAGGAGGTGCTCGCCACCCGCGCCCTCGTGCTCGCGGAAGTGGACCATCCGCCGCTCGCGGCGGTGCAGGCGCCGGATCCCTGTTCGGACCGCGCGTTCCTGGGAGCGGGGCGGACCCTGAGCTGCGTCGACCCGCTCGCTTCGGGAGGGACGGGGCCCGCGATGGTGGTCGTCCCGCCGCTCGCCGGCGAACGCCCCTTCGCCATCGGCCGCAACGAGGTCTCCGCCGCCGAGTACGGACGGTTCTGCGCCAGCGCCGGCTGCGCCGAGCCGCTCGCCCGCGAGCCGGTCGCCCCCGAAGCGCTCGCCTCCGAATCGCTCGCCCCCGAGCCGCTCGCCATGGAAGCGGCCCTGCCGGCCACGGGGCTCTCCGTCGACGCCATGACCGCCTACGCGCGCTGGCTCTCCGAGGAGACCGGTCGCAGCTATCGCCTCCCCGCGGAGGCCGAGTGGCGCCACGCCGCCACGGCCGACGGCGCGGCGCCGGACCCGAACCGCAACTGCCGCTCCTCCGTGCGCGGCGTGGTCAAGGGCGAGAAGCTCGTGGCCGTGGGGCTCGGGACGCCGAACGCCTGGGGGCTCGTGAACCACGTGGGCAACGCCGACGAGCTGGTGCGCGCGGAAGACGGTCTCGCCGCCGTCGGCGGCCGGCACGGCGATCCCCTCGCCGAGTGCACCGTCGCCACCCGCCGCGCGGTCGACGGCGGCGGGGATCCCGCCACGGGCTTCCGTCTGGTCCGCGAGATCCGGTGATGCGCGCTCCGGGCGCCTGCCTGCGCCGCCTCGCAGGGGTCGCGCTCCTCGCGCTCGCCTGCGGCGCCGGCGCGGCCCCCGCCGGCGACTTCCCGCGTCCCGACGAGGCGCGCTGGTCCCTCTTCGACCTCGGCCGTCCGGGACGTTTCGAGATCCCCGCCGCCGACGAACGCCCGCGGACGCCCAACGCCGGCCCCTTCTTCGAGGTGCGCGACGTGCGCATCACCGGCGCCGAGACCCTCGCGGAGGCGGGGATCGCCCTGGACGACCTGCAGGCCACGGCGCGGCGCGCGCTCTCCGAGCAGGGCGACCGCGAGGAGATCGCGGAGCGCGGCTGGTCGGACGAGGAACTCGCGGAGGTCGCACGCTACCTCGAGCGCGTGGAGGGACGCCGCGACGACACGACGATCACCAAGGTCGCCCTCCTGGACGAACTCATCGACCTGCTCGGCGACCTGAAGGAGCGCCGCGGCGTCTCGGTCCTGGAACTCGAGAGCGTCGCCCGCGCGGTGCAGGACCGGATCCGCGCGGCCGGGGTGATCCTCGCCCAGGTCGTGATCCCGCCGCAGACCGTGCGCGACGGCGTCGTGGAA
>JAZBPF010000673.1:0-24159 GCA_036351515.1 Pseudomonadales bacterium
CTGGGATTCGTGCTGCCCTTGCTGGTCCAGAACCAGACGGACGGCACGCTCTCGGAGTTCGGGTGAGTACTGTGGTTGTCGTTTCATGGCTCGATCCTCTCACAGGAAAGAGCCTCCCGAGCTTCGGCGGGGCACCATGCGCCATCAGCTCTCGTCGAGATCTGCACTGGCCGATCGGACATGATCGGGATTGCGGGACGCGCATAGCGATAGGGTTCCTCTTCGGAGGATTCGCGCGCACGTTCGCCTGTTTATCGAACGAAAGCATGTTGGGCTCAACGGCAGTTTCGACTCGGTGTCGTAAAACTCCCTACTGGCTTACTGCACTTTGATCCGAAATCGCTTCAATAGGTCGTAGAGCGTCGGTCGAGTGATCCCGAGGAGCCTGGATGCGTGCGAAATGTTCCCTTGCGATTGGACCAGGGCCTGTCGGACCGCCTGCTCTTCTGCTTTCTCTCGGATCTCGCGTAGATTCAGAGCGTTGGAGCTGCATCCGTTCCGGTTCACAGTTAGCTCAAGATCTTCCGCCGTGACCTGCCTTCCTTCGCATAGAACCACCGCTCGCTTGATTCGGTTCTCCATCTCCCGCACGTTTCCCGGCCATTCCCAAGCCTCGATTGCCTCTCCCGCGTCAACCGTGAGCTTCAAGCTACCGGCCCCGTACTCCTTCCCGTAGCGCTTGAGCAGCGCAAGCGCGAGGAGCACAGCGTCGCCGGCGCGTTCACGAAGCGGTGGGATCCTCAATCCAAGTTCCCCCAGCCGGTAGTAAAGGTCCTCCCGGAACGTCTGCTCGCCCACCATGGCGGTAAGGTCCCGGTGCGTCGCGCTGATCACCCGCACGTCCACCGCGATGGGCTTGTTGCCCCCCACGCGCTCGAAGCTCCGCTCCTGCAGGAAGCGCAGCATCTTGGCCTGGAGCGGAAGCGGCATGTCCCCGATCTCGTCGAGGAACAGCGTGCCGCCCTGGGCGTCCTCGATGCGCCCCTTCTTCTGGCTGCTCGCCCCGGTGAAGGCGCCCTTCTCGTAGCCAAAGAGCTCGCTCTCGAGCAGGTTCTCCGGGATCGCCGCGCAGTTGATGGCCACGAAGGGCCCGTCGCTGCGCCGGCTCAGGCGGTGCAGTGCGCGAGCGATCAGCTCCTTGCCTGTACCCGTCTCGCCCTGGATGAGCACGCTCACGTCCGCCGGGGCGATCTTCTCCACCTTGCGGCACAGCTTCACCATGGCCTCGCTCGCACCGATGATGCCGTCCAGGGGCGAAGCGTCGCGGCTGGCCTGCAGGCGCTCGTTCTCGTCCTCCAGCGCCCGGATCCGGAAGGCCCGCTCCACCACGAAGCGCAAGGTCTCGGCCTCCACGGGCTTCTGATAGAAGTCGAAGGCGCCCTCGGCGACGGCGCGCACGGCGTGCTCGTGCTCCTCGCGGCCGGTGATGACGATCACCTTGGTCTTCGGCGCCAGGCGCAGCAGCTCCGCGAGGGTCTTGAAGCCTTCCTCTGCGCCGCCCGGGTCCGGCGGCAGGCCGAGATCCAGCGTGACCACCTGCGGCTCGAAGCGGCGCAGCGCCGCGACCGCGTCTTCCCCGTTGTCCGCGGTCTGCACGGAGACGGACTCGTCGAAGCACCAGCGCATCTGGCTCTGCAGCCCGGGGTCGTCCTCGACGATGAGCAGGGTGCGTTCGGGGGTTCCGGCCACGGGAGAGGCTCCTGATCGGGCGGTGTCGGTGGATCTTACAGCGAGGGGCCGCGCCCGCCGCGGCGGGCGGCTCGCGGGGCGATCATCGGCCCGGGGAACGCGACGACCGCCGGATTCCGCGGCTCAGGAGGCGGAGGCCGCCGCCGCGCTGTGCACCACCGGCAGGCGCACCCGGAAGGTGGTCCCGGCGCCGGGGGTCGTCTCCACCTCGATGTCCCCGCCCAGGGCCCGCACCTGCTCCCGGGCCTGCCAGGTGCCGATGCCCATGCCGGCCACGCCCTTGGTGCTGCTGAAGGGGCGGAACAGGCGCGTGCGGATGAACTCCGGATCCATCCCCGGGCCGGTATCGCGGATCCGGATCTCGGCCCAGTCCCCGTTCACGTCCCCCTCCAGAATCACGCATCCCTCGTCGGGCGTGGCCTCCTGGGCATTCTGGACCAGGTGAGCGAGGGCGGAGGCGAGGCGATCGGCCTCGCCCGGGACCGCGGCGTCGATCACGCACTGCGTCTCCGGATGTGGCCGCAGCCGTCCCTGCCTGGCCGCCACCGCCTCGATCAGGGCGCGCAGGGTCACGGGGCCCGTCTTCGTCCCCGTGCGGGCAGCGCCCCCCCGCAGATGTCCGAGCAGCGTCTGCATGCGCTGCGTGGCGTGCTGGGTGGTACGGATCATGTCGTCCACGAAGGCCGGGTTGGTCTTGTGCGTCTCGGCGTTGCGCACGAGCAGGGAGAGCTGGGCCACCACGGTCTTCAGGTCGTGCACCACGAAGGCCGTCATCTGGTTGAAGGCGGCGGCCTGGGCGTGTTCGGAGAGCTGGGCCTGGGCGTCCTGCTGGGCGAGGGCGCTCGCGATCTGGCGGGCGGCGATGCGCAGGAGCTCCTCGTCCTCCCAGTCCACCGCCTGGCCCGTCTCCGGGGCCGAGAGCAGCACCAGGCCGTAGAGTCGGTCCCCGGTCAGCAACGGCACCGCGAGATGGGCCCCCTCGAACTGGTTCAGCGCCTCCGAGAAGCGGGGCTCAACTCCCCGCTTGGTCTCCACGCGCACGAGGACCGGCCCGTCCTCTTCTGCGAAGCGCGCCTCGAGCGCCGCCGTGGCTTCGGCGCCGAGGGGGCGCCGCCAGTCCGTGCGCAGCTGATCGACAGGCAGAAGGGTCCCCGCATCCGAGAGCCGCCAGAGGGCCCCCCGGTGCGCGTGCACGATCTCGCCCAGGGCCCGCACGGCGCGCTGGGGGAGGGTGGCGTCGTCGGTCTCGTCCAGCAGCGTCTCGGTGATGCGCAGCCAGGCGTCCCGATAGTCGTGCTTCTGGGCGAAGAGGTTGCGCGCGAGCGTCAGCTGGAAGCGCTCCCGCAGGGTCCGGGAGCTCGCCAGCACGAGGCCGGCGACCAGCGCGGCGACCACGAACAGCACGGCCAGCACCTGGCCCCAGTCGCCCCCGAAGGTGCGCAGCCAGAAGCCGCCGAGGCTGATGAGCAGCAGGTAGCCGCCGGTGACGAGCAGCGTGCCCGTGCGGAACACGAGCCGCCGCGAGAGGCTCACGTTCAGGCGCTGGGTGCGATTGCGCAAGGTGGCGATCAGGAAGAATGGGGTGGTGAGCGCAACGACGGCACCGTGGGCGGCAGCAAGGGCCGCGCTCTGGCGGCCGAAGAGGACCGCGTCCGCATACATGACGAACGCGTAGCCGAACAGGATCAGCAGCGCGAACACGAGGAACTTGAGGTTCCAGTGGTAGTCACGCCGAGTGTTCCGAGCGACCTGTTCCACAAGGAGGAGGCCGGTGATCGACGCGGCCAGTCGCGTACCATGGATTGCGGTCTGGAAGCCTTCTCGAAGCGAGTCCTGTGCCGGCAGCGCGAATGCGGTCACCAGATACCCTGCGCCGACGGCAAGGCTCAGGAGCGATGCGCCGAAAGCAATCCGAAGAACCAGGGTCTTCCCGGGGTCCTGGCTTCCGAGGAAGTGGCGGGGAGCGATACCGAGAACGCGGAGGCACACCCCTACCCAGAGGGCATAGGTCATCAATTCCGCGAACACCGTGGCGGCGTGCCAGAGCGTTGCGCGCTCCGGGATCGCGAAGGTGATGCGGAGCAGCAGCAGCCAACCCAGCATGGCGCTGGTCGCGATCTGCGCCGCCCAACCCGACATCCCGCGTCGCAACCCGAAGAGAAAGAACGCCCAGAGCGCGCAGACCGCCACGAAGCCGATGGTCGACGAGAGTACGGCGGCGGCGACAAGGTCCGGTGAGATCATGGGAAGTGAGGGTTCCAGGCTTGCGCCGGCTGTCCGAGGGGCATGGGCGCGGCAGGAGTCAGTGGAGTGGCCGCAGTCTTCCTGCTCCGACCAGTCCGTTCATATGGAGCATGCGTCCGTTCCAGGAACTCGGGCTTCCGGTCCCGTGGATCCGAGTGGCTTCGGCTCCGCTCCGGAGAGCGCTCCGCGTCGGTCTGGCATCCGAGCGCTGTTGGATGCAATCCTTGCGCGAAGCGGGGCCGCCTGTCCTTTCGTCGGCGCCAGGGCTCCGACCACCCCTCGCCGGGACAAGGCGTGTCGGCGTGGGGTGGCGGATGCGCCACGATACGCTCGAGAGCGGTGATCGACGCTGGCTACGTGAAACTCATTCCACAGTATCGATGAAGAAGAGGACATCAGTCATGCGTATCGGGCGGTGGCTTCCCTTGCTGGTCCTTCTTGCCGCATCCGCCGTCGCATGTGATCGAACGACGGCGGCAGAACACCTTGCGAACGCCCAGGAGCGTTCCGAGACGGGGCAGCTCAACGCGGCCCTCATCGAGGTCAAGAACGCTCTACGCAAGGACCCTTCCTCTGCCGAGGCGCGTTTCCTCTTCGCTCGGCTCCTGTTCAGGACCGGGCAGTACGAAGACGCCGTCGCGGAGTTCGAGCGAGCGCGAGCGCAGGGGCTTTCTGAAGGGGAGCTCCGGGTTCCGTACGCCCTGGCGCGCATCTCTACCGGCGATCCAGCCCGCATCGAGACGGTGATCGGGGAACTGGAGGCTCTCGGCGATGAAGCACGTTCTCCGGAGGAGAGCGCTGCGCTGGGTGTCGCCCTCGCTGCCGGTGGTCGACTGGACGAAGCGCGTGCCGTGCTCCTCGAAGTCATCGAGAAGGACGCCGCCATCGCCGAGGCGCAGCTCGCCATGGCCCGCATCGAGCGCGCACAGGGGCGGGTGGGTCTGGCGCGGGACTACGCCCGCGGCGCGACGGAGGCGGCTCCCGAGGACGATCAGGCATGGCTGCTGCTCGGAGAGCTCGAACTTGCGGCAGAGGACCCCTCGAGGGCCCTGGAGGCCTTCCGAAAGGCAGACGAACACACTTTCGGGGGGAACGCTGCGCCACGGTTCGGAATCGTTCGCGCTCAGCTCGCGCTCGGGAATCTCGAGGAAGCCGAGGAGATCCTGAGCGGAGTGCTGCAAACCGCTCCCGATCAGCCGATCGCGAACTTCCTGCTCGCCCGCCTGAAACTGGTGCAGGAAGACGAGGAGGCAGCGCTTTCGGCGCTCGATTCGGTCCTGGCCGCGTTGCCCACGCACCTGCCCAGCCGATATCTCCGGGGTGCGCTGCGGCTCCGCCGTGGGGATCTTGCCCGGGCCCTCGAGGATCTGGAGCGGGTCGTGGTCGCGGAGCCCTCGAATCTTCAAGCGCGTCTCCTTGCGGCCGGGATCCACTCCCGCGAAGGACGTGCGCAGCGGGCACTCGACGTACTGCTCCCCGGTCTCGAGTACGTCGAGGGCTCGCCGCTGGCAGCGCAGTACTACGCGGCGCTGGGCCAGACCCAGCTGAGGAGCGACCGGTCCACGGAGGGGCTGGCGAATCTGGAACGTGCGATCGCCATCGACCCGGACGCTGCCGACATTCGTACCCAGCTCGCGGTCGCACGGCTCGTTTCCGGGGAATCTGCCCTCGCCGAGGTCGAGCTAGAGAAGGTCATCGATCTGTCGTCGAGCTTCCCCGGGTCCAACGAGCTCCTGATTCTCATCCAGCTTCGAGAGGGGCGCGTCGACGAAGCCCTCGCGAGTGCACGCCGGTTCGTCGAGGCAAGCCCGGAGCGTTCGATCGCGCACAATCTCCTGGGGGCTGCGCTGTTCGCTTCGCAGGACCTCTCGGCCGCCGAACGGTCCTTCCGGCAGGCGTTGGAGGTGGATCCACAGTTCGAGCCCGCGTACCTCAATCTATCCCGGCTTGCGGAGGTCGGCGGGGATCGGGACGAGGCGCTGGCGTGGGTCCAACGGCTGCTCGAGCAGAACCCGACTTCGCCGGCTGCCTTTCAGCGATGGCAGGAGGTCGTCGCGGAGGAGGACCCCTCCGCCCTGATCGCCGAGCTGCGCGAGGCAGTCGCGGCGGACGACTCCGGCTCTGCGAATCGCCTGCTTCTCGCGAGGCTCCTCCGAGGCGAGGGAGACGTACAGGGAGCATTCGACACGCTGTTCGCCGACGAGGTCGATCCGGGATCCAGCACGAGAATCCTCCGCGCTCGCGGGGAGGTAGCCATGCTGGCAGGGAAGCCGGAACTGGCGGTGGAGGCGTTTCGCGCCCTGCGCGCAGCCCTTCCGGAGGATCAGGCCGCCAGGGCGCAGCTTGCCGGTGCGCTGGCCGCTTCGGGGGACCTGCCCAACGCGCTCCGTGTCGTCGAGGCGGGCCTGGCGGAGGCGGAGGCGCCGTCCGCCGGCCTCCTCGGCTTGCTGGTGACCCTCTCTTTGCAGGCCGGGGATATCGAGGGCGCTGAGCGCGCGTTCCAGCGACTGGAGCCGGTGGCTGTGCCGGAGGCCGCAGGGGCGGTTGCCGAACTCGAAGGGGACCTGCGGATCGCGCAGCAGCGACTGGGAGAGAGCGAAGGGGCCTATCGGACCGCGCTTGGGGAGGCCGTCACGCGCGAGCGCATCCAGAAGCTCTATCGCGTCCTTCGGCTCCAGGATCGAGCGGACGATGCCGCCGCGGTGCTTGAAGAATGGCTGGATGCGCGGCCCGACGATCTCGGTAGCTGGCTCCTCCTCGGGGAGACTCGCATCGCGATGGGGCAGGTGCCGGAAGCGATCGAAGCTTACGAGCGGGTTCGGGCGGCCGCCCCGGACAATCCGGTGATGCTGAACAATCTGGCCTGGCTCTATGGCGAGACGGGAAACCCCGATGCCATCGAGGTCGCACGCCGTGCGCTGGCGGTGGCGCCCGACGCGCCGGCGATCCAGGATACGCTGGCATGGCTGCTGATCCAGGCGGGCGAGGCCGAGGAGGGGGTGTCGCTGTTGGAGAAGGCAGTGTCTCGGGCGCCGGACGACGGTGAGATCCGCTACCACCTGGCGGTCGGGCTGGAGGCTCTGGGTCGCGATGAAGATGCTGCTGCGGAGCTCGAGACTGCACTTCAGGGAAGCCCGTTCGCCTCTACCGACGATGCACGCTCCCGGCTGGATCGGTTGCGTCGTAGGGGATCTTGAATCGGAGATGAGGTCGCCGGTCAGGGGAGATTTTGGACGATCGGTGGTCCGATGACCCGCGTAAGCGCCACCGGGAGCCGTCGCCACAGGGCGATGGCCGCTGCATAGCGTGGATTGTCAGGACGGAGGTCGGGCAATGCCTCCCCGGCTGGGAGTGCGTAGTGCCAATGGAGCTGCAGGGGTTGCGCACCCCACTGCTTCTTGAATCGGTAGGTCCCCGCATCCCGGGTCGAGCGTCCGAAATCGAAGGTCCTCGCCGCCGTTTCTACCCCATGCTCGAGCACCTTCCAGTAGAACAGCGAGTTCATGCCGAAGCGATTCGCGTGACGGACCGTCGAAGCCCAGGGAATCTCGAGCTGGCCTCGGTGCCGGAGCAGGATGCCTGCGGACACCGGTTCCTCTCGGTGCCACAGCACCGCGACGCGAGCGGCTTCCGGGAAGCGTTTCAGAAGCAGCGCGAAGAACTGCCGCGCGTAGGGCGGGGTGCCGAGGTCGCGCATGTTGCGCGTGTAGACGCGATAGAAGTCGTCTAGTAGTTCGCCCGCACCGACCCTGAACCAGTGTGGTTCCCGTTGAGGTTTGCGTACCTGCGCCCGGAGCTTGGAGCCCAAGCCGTTCCAGAGGGTTCCCGGATCAGCAGGCAGGGGCAAGATCATGTTGACCTTGTCGACGCGGACTGGCCATCCCTCGCGGGGCTTGATGTCCCTGAACTCGACGTGACGAACTCTTTCCGCCAGAAGGGCCGAGGACGCCTTCTGCATCAGGGCCTCAGCCACTGTCGGTGAATCCGCCAGCGCCCCCCCATAGTTGACCCAGGGAAGCGAGACGGCGAAGCGCCCGAAGAGGTTGCTCGCGAGGATGGTCACGGGAAGAACGCCGACCGGTCGGCTCGCGTCGTCGTACGCGACGAAACGTCGGGTCGGATGACCAAACGCGTCGCCGGTGAGCTGCAGCCACGACGCTGAGTGATACAGGGTGCCGGCGGGGTTCCCGAGCACGAAACGGTCCCAAGCCTCCAGTTCACCGTCGACTTGTTCGATGCGGATCGGAATCGTGGGTTCCCGCGGGTAGGTGCGGCTCGGAGCAGGGCGAGGCCGGGGCCTCCGGGTCTCGGTCACGAGCGCTTCCAGGGCTCGTTCGCAGCGCCCGATCTGTCGTTTGAGCGCAGTGGGGGAGGGGGCCTCGATCCGGTGGGAGGTGCAGGGCCCCTTCATGCCCGGTGGTTCGGCCGTGGGGCCTGCCTTGAGCGCGGACCGCGCGTTTCGCCATTCGCGGACCAGCTCGTCGAAACGCGGCTGTTTCGCGTCGGGCAAGGCGGCGCGCATCGCGGCGACCCCCTCGTCGTCGCGCAGCTGTGCTCGCAGTTCCTTCCGCGAGAACCTCTCAGTCTCCATAACGGTATCGCTCGAGCTCGGGACGTGCAGCGTAGGTGCGCGAGAGCTCGCCCATGGTCTGGAACTCGAAATCGTTCAGCAGGCGGGTGAGTCGCGCCTCGCAATGTTTCAGGTTGAGGTAGTGGCGGAGTCGGGAGCGAAGGCGCGCGTTCGGAATCCGCGGTTGATCCGGGTCGATTTCCCAGGGGTGCAGGTAGAAGATGAACGGATCGCTGCGCGTTCGCTGGTGCCTGCGAATCATCGATCGAGTGAATGAATAGGGGTAGAGGCGGAAGTAGCCTCCGCCGGCTACGGGCAGGGAGAGCGGGCCGAACTCGGCAGTGGTGAGGGGGAACTCCAGAAGGGAGCCAGAGGCTGTCTCGGCCCAGTGCGGAACGAGCGGCGCTCCTGGAAAGCCGTAGTGATCATGACGGATCGGGAAGATGCTCGAGTCGTAGCGGAACCCCGCTTCCACGAGGATTTCGAGTGCCCAGCTCGACTCGGGAGTGATCGAATAGCTCGCGGCGCGATACCCCGTCACTGGCTCCCCCGTAAGCTGCTCGAGGAGGTGCTTGGACCGGCAGGTTTCTTCGCGGAAAACCGTGGGGGCCTGACCGTACACGTACTGATGACTGTAGCCGTGACAGGCTACCTCGTGGCCTCGCCGGTGGATTTCCCGCACGAGCTCCGGATGCCGTTCCGCTACCCAGCCCAGCACGAAGAACGTCGCGCGTCGGTCGGCTTCGTCGATCAGATCGAGGACGCGATGGGTCGTATCTCTCACCCGGCTGGGCCAATGATCCCAGCTGGCCGCCGGGATCACGTCGAAAAACGCGGCGACTTGAAAATAATCCTCAACGTCGACCGTGAGCGCATGGGACATGAGCGTTATCGTGCCACCTCGTGGGTTGCCAGCGAATGATGCTAGGCGGGATCTTCCTGGAACTCCATGCCGATCGTACCGACATTCGGCGCGCTGGGCCTGCGAGCCTTGGTCTGTACAAAGGCTCCCAATAGTCTTTCGGAGCGGGAAGTTGCGTTGAGATGCGAGAGGAAAACTGAATCTTGATGGGGACGACGCTCGCACCTTCGCGTTCACCGGTCGCACTGTCCGAGTGCGAGCCTCCGCAGCTGTTGGTGGTCGTGGACACGGAGGAAGAGTTCGATTGGTCGGCACCTACCAGTCCCAGGGCGGATTCGGTGAGGGCCATGGCCAGTATCCACCGCGTTCAGCGGGTCTTTGACCGATACGGCCTTGTTCCCTGTTATGTTGTTGATTATCCAGTTGTTTCGAAGAAGGAAGGGGTTGGGCCACTACAAGAGATCCATGCGGATGGTCGCTGCGAGATCGGTGCTCAGCTACACCCTTGGGTCAATCCGCCCCTCGTCGAAGAGTTGACGCGCCGTAACTCCTATCCAGGCAACCTTTCTCCTGAGCTCGAGCGCGGGAAACTGCGCATTCTTCGGGAGCGGATCGACGAGGAGTTCGGCGTGGCGCCAATCGTCTACAAGGCTGGGCGCTACGGTTTCGGGTCGAATACAGAGCGAATCCTCGGTGAGATGGGGTTTCGGGTCGATTTGTCGTTCTGCCCGCCTTTTGATTCCACCGCGGATGGCGGGCCCGACTATAGTAGAGAAGGGGCTGATCCATTCTGGTTCCAAGGCAGCGCAGGCGCTTCGATCCTCGAGATCCCCGTGACGGGAGCGTTCGTCGGTTGGGGTGGACCTCTCATGCGGCCCCTGTTCGGCTGGGCCGATCGTCTGAGGCAGTTTCGACTGCCAGGGGCGCTAGCCCGAGCGCGCATCGTGGATCGGCTCATGCTGTCGCCGGAAGGCTACACGTTCGAGGAGCACGTTCGTCTGACTCGACACCTGCTTGCCCGTGGGACCCGGGTGTTCACGTGGAGCTTTCATAGCCCTAGCGTGGAGCCCGGGCATACTCCCTACGTGAGGAGCAAAGTCCAACTCCATGCGTTTCTCGATCAGTTCGAGCGATTCTTCGACTTCTTCTTCGGAGAGGTGCAAGGCCAGCCAACCTCGCCTTCGGCTCTGCTTGCCCGTTTGGACTCATCCAGATGATCGAGCTAAACAACTCAGCCTGCGAAGGGTGCGCAGGAGCTTCGCGCGTTGCGGACGGGGGATTGCCGGTTCGAGCGGGCGGGGGTGTTTCCGTCGCCTCAGGGGGCGGGTTCGGAATTCCGGCGCTCGTCACGTTCTTGTCCTATACCCATGGTTGCTTGGAGCACGCCCGATTCGGTATCGCCGTAAGGCCTGAGCAACACGCGGGTACGAATACTCTTCGGGCGTCGATCGAGCGGGAAACGAGATTTCCCGAGCACGCTCGCATCCGCGGGCCGACCGAATTCGCGAGACCGCTCCCCGGGTTGTGACGACAAGCGGAAGCGCCGCGTCAATAGGCGTGGGGAGTGGAACGTCTAGTCGCCGGAGGATGCCGTGGAGTCTGTCCAGTTGGGTGAACGGGGCTTTGTTCTCGGACTGCTCGTGGCGGGGCGCCCGACTCGTGAGCACCGCGACTTGAGGTGTGTGTGAGTGGGCACAATCGTGGCCCCGAGTTCCAGTGCCATGGGTGAAGGGCAAGGCAGCATGGAGCTGGTCGCAGGCACCCAAGGTGGAGGCGTTCGCTTCGAGGTGAGTTCCGGCTTGGATGACTCGCTTCGGTCCGAATGGGTCGCACTCGAGGCCCGTGCAGAAGCTCCTTTCTTTCTCTCCTGGCACTGGATCGGGACCTGGCTGGAGGTATATCAGCCGAACGTGGAGGTGCTCCGAGCGTTCAAGGGCAGTCAGCTGATCGGCATTGCGCTGTTTACGCGATTCGATGTCGAACGGCACTGGGGGCTCCTGCGCTCCAGGACACTGCGACTTCACCAGACCGGGGATGCTCGCGAGGATCAGATCTGGATCGAATACAACGGTCTGCTCGTGGACCGGCATCACCGGGATGGTGTGCACCGGCTGGTCCTCGATTACCTTCTTCGGGCCGTCCCGGACTGGGACGAGCTCATCGTCGGGGCCGTCCGGAACGAGGATGCGGACCTGCTCGCGGCGCACCCCGCAATACTGCGACATGATCTATGGACGGCGCCCTGCTACGGCATCGATCTGGATGCGATCCGGAGGTCGGGGGCGAGCTATCTCGACACCCTGTCTCGCAACACCCGCTACCAGGTCCGCCGCGCGCAACGGCTCTACGAGGAACAAGGTGCGGTCGAGCTGATCCGTCCCGCCTCCCTTAACGAGGCGTTGGAGGCCTTCGAAGAGATTGGGAAACTCCACCTGACCCGCTGGGGATCGGAGGCGGGTCGAAGCGGCTTCGCCAATCCAGAGTTCATGGCGTTCCATCGACAGCTCATCCAGCGTCATTGGAACGCCCGCAGAGTGGATATTCGTCTGCTACGAGTAGGGGGGCGGCTCGTTTCAGGCTTCTACAACTTCCTGCACGAGGGCGTGGTCTACTTCTATCTCAGTGGGGTTGGCAACGAACGCGAATCGAGGCTCAAGCCTGGTCTTCTGGGGCATGCGCTCTGCATTGAACACTACCTGGAGGACGGGTGGTGCTTCTACGATTTCATGGGCGGTGGGGAGCGCTACAAGAAGAGCCTGGGCCAGGTTCATCAGCAGCTGTTTCAGTGCTCACTGCAGAAGCGACAGCTCAAGTTCAGGCTCGAACGCGCCGCACGGGAGATCAAGCGCCGGGTTCAGAAGGCCGGAAAGGCGAGCACGTGAGCGCACGAGTGACGCGAAACGAAACTCGGTTCTTGTTCTGGTCCGTGTTGCTGTTTCTGCTCTGGGGAGCGACGCATGCCGGTGCACTGTTCTCCGCTGCGCGCGTGTGGTGGACATCCGAGATCTACTCCCATTGCTTCTTCGTATTGCCTGCGTGTTGCTTCATCGCATGGCGGGAGCGGACGCGAGTGCAGGATGTGCCTCTGTTGCCGGACTGGCGAGTCTTGCCGCTTCTTGCAGCGGTCGAGATGGTGGGGCTCGTGGGCGCTGCGGGAGGCGTAGCCGTCCTCCAGCACGTGGCTGCATTCACGGCGTTGCCACTTCTCTACTGGATGATGTTCGGCTCGTTCTTCGCCAGGCAGTTGTGGTTTCCGCTGCTGTTTGTGATGGCGTGCGTGCCGCTTGGCGACCAGTTCATCCCGCAGTTGCAGGACGTGACCGCTACGCTGGCCGTCGGCCTGCTCGACTTGACACCGATTCCGGTGTTTCGCAGTGGCCTGTTCATCGAGATTCCGAATGGTCGCTTTCATGTGGCCGAGGCTTGCTCGGGAGTGAGCTTCCTGGTCGCGTCGCTGGCGTTCGGGGCCTTCTTCGCATACGTGAGCTACCACAGATCCACTCCTAGAGTGGCCTTCTTCGTGCTGTCGGCCATCGTTCCGATCCTCGCGAACGGAGTGCGTGTCTTCGGACTGATCGTGATCGGGCACGTGTCCGACATGGAATTGGCTGTGGGAGTGGATCACCTGATCTATGGTTGGGTTTTCTTCGCCCTGATCTTGCTCATTCTGGTCTCACTAGGTAATCGATTCGCGGATCGTAACCTGATCTGGGAGTCCGATGGCCATGGGTTCAGTGCTCCCCCGATTTCCTCCTCGAAGCTTCGGCCCGCGCTGGGCGCTGCGAGCGTGGTCATGGTCGGAATCCTTGTATGGCGCCTGTTGGCGGTGCCGACACCGATCGCGCCCGGGGCCGCGCTGGATGAGACACCATTGCCGCCGTGGTGGCCCGACTGGCGTCCCGTATTCCACGGCGCGGATGCCGTGCGATACGAGAAGCTCGAGGATTTCGGGCAGGTGGTCTATCTCTATCGCGTCGACTACGAGCAAAGCCGTGAGGGTGCTGAACTCGTCAGCTCCAATCACCGGCTCAGCGACGAAGCGTACTCACGGGTCGCTTTCGAGGAATTGGTTGTGCCAGGCGGCAGGGCTCGATTGGTCGAGCTGGTGTCATCAAGAGGGCGGCATCTTCTGACCCTGTCGTGGTACCAGATCGGTACCCGCAAGTTTGCCTCCCCCGGAGTCGCAAAGCTCCATCAGGCACGGGAGTTGCTCATCGAAGGACGCGGGCGAGGTGCCTTCGTCGCGATCGCGTTGGACGGCGAACTGGAAGATATCGAAGCGAGAACGCAGCTGCTCCACGTGGTGGAGGGGTTGAATTGAGTCGTATCCCCTTGCACAGCCGGTGTTCGTTGACGATCGCTCAACGGCGCGTTCTCAAGCCAGACGTCCCTTGGATGACCATTTGTCCTCATGTGGGCAACAGTGACTCGCTCGTGCGTCGCTGCCATAGCATACAGGCGGGGGCGGGTTCCGTTGTTCGCGAAGCGTGTGTTGTCGCCGGTGCCGGGGGGCACACCCCGTGTCACTCTCAGCGTCCGCGACAAGCTCCTGCATGGGACGGCTGGGAACGGAGAGAGGGGCTGAGGCGATGAACATCCTGTACGTCTGTCATCGCTTCCCCTTCCCGCCGAAGAGAGGAGGGAAGATTCGTCCCTTCAACATGATCTCGCACCTGCACCGGAGAGGGCACAAGGTGTGGGTAGCATCGATGGCGAGGTCGGAAGTCGAGGCGACAGAAGCCGAAGGTATCGCGGACCACTGCCATGATTACTTCGTCGCGCGCGTAGGGACCTTCAAACAGGCGGTGCGCATGGCTCTGCGTGTCCCGACACTCATTCCAGCCAGTATGGGGTACTTCTACAGTCGTTCACTCGATCACTACATCCGGGGCGTGCTTGCAAACCATCGGATCGACCTGATCTTCGTTCACTGCTCATCGGTGGCACCCTACGTCAGCCGCATTCGGGGTATACCGAAGATACTGGATTTCGGCGACATGGATTCGCAGAAATGGCTCAGCTATACCCACTTCAAGCCCCTTCTCCTCCGGCCTGGCTACTGGTGGGAAGGTGTGCGGCTGGAGCGGGCAGAGAAGTCGCTTGCGAAACAGTTCGACCTCTGTACAGCAACGACACGTCGAGAGTGGGAAACGCTGGAGGCGTACGGTACCGGCGTCGAGACCGACTGGTTCCCGAATGGCGTCGATGGAAGCTACTTCTCTCCTAGCGACGAGGACTACGACCGCCGGGCGATTTCGTTTGTTGGTCGTATGGACTACTACCCGAATCAGGAATGCATGCTTCGATTCTGTCGTCAGATTCTGCCTCTGCTGAAGCTTCGGGTGCCCGACCTGAAGCTCTACATCGTCGGGGCAGAGCCCAGTCGAGTGATCCTTGATCTCGCTCGCATCGATGGTGTGACGGTCACGGGCTCTGTCCCGGATGTGCGCCCGTATGTCCGACGAACGGCGGCGATGGTCGCCCCGCTAGCGATCGCGCGAGGTACGCAGAACAAGATTCTCGAGTCCATGGCGATGGGCGTACCTGTCGTGTCCAGCCCAAGTGCTTCCGGTGGCATCGACGCCGTATCCGGAGAACACTTCCTGGTCGCTGACGCGCCCGAAGACTGGGCTAGCCAGATTCTGCGGCTGCTCGAGAATCCTGCCGAGCGTATGTCGTTCGCCGCTGCAGGTCGGAGGCGCGTGCTTGCTCAGCACGACTGGAAGGCGTCCATGGAACGGCTGGACGGCATCGTTGCGGGCTGTCTTGCGCGCTACCGACAAGCTCCACCTCACCAGGCACGGGACTAACGGAATGCGAATCGGCGTCTATGGCCTTGGTTACGTGGGCGCGGTCTCACTCGCCTGCCTGGCTCGGGACGGGCATGAGGTGATCGGGGTCGACATTGATCCGGTCAAGCTCGACATTCTTCGGCGTGGCGAGTCACCAGTCATCGAGGCTGGTATGCCGGAGCTCGTGAGGGAGGTCATGGCACGTGGATCCGTGCAGTTGACCGATGATGCCGGGCAGGCGCTCTCCCGAACGGATGTTTCGCTGATCTGTGTCGGGACGCCGTCGCAGCCGAATGGTAGTCAGGATCAGTCAGCGGTCATGCGTCTGACGGAGGAACTTGGCCGTCAGCTAGGAAGCCACGCCGAGCACCATACGCTGGTTTATCGCTCGACGCTGGTGCCCGGAACCGTCGAGCGCTCGCTGATTCCGCTCCTCGAGGAGACTTCGGGCCGACGGGTCCAGGCGGATTTCGATGTCTGTTTTCAGCCCGAGTTTCTGAGGGAGGGGTCGTCTATCCGCGACTACGACCAACCGCCCTTCACGATCGTAGGTGCCGCTACGGAACGAGCCCATGAGACGTTGCGTTCGCTCTTCGGACACCTGCCTTGTGAGTATCACCGTTGCGACATCAGCACCGCGGAGGCCGTCAAGTATTTCTGCAATATCTTCCATGCTCTGAAGATCACGTTCGCCAATGAGGTCGGGCGCGTGTGTGATGCGATGCACGTCGACCCGCATCAGGTCATGCGATTGCTCTGCGAGGATCGCCAGCTCAATATCTCGCCTGCATACATGAAACCTGGCTTCGCGTTCGGCGGTTCGTGCCTACCGAAAGACCTTCGCGCAATGCTCTACCTTGCAAAGATGAATGATGTCGACGTGCCGATGCTGTCGGGGGTCCTCGAATCGAACCGCGCGCATCTGAGGAGCGCTGCACAACGCATCCTCGCCCTGGGCAAGAGACGCATCGGCATGATCGGGCTCAGTTTCAAGACGGGGACCGATGATCTGCGCGAGAGCGCGCTAGTGGATCTTGCAGAGACGCTGATCGGCAAGGGCATGGATCTTTCGATCTATGATCCCGCGGTGAATCTCTCGCTACTGATCGGTGCCAACAAGCGGTATATCGAGCGGACCATCCCCCATCTCGGGGACCTGCTCCGCGACGACCTCGAGGAGCTGGTTGATGGCAGCGAGGTGATCGTCGTGGGTGGCGCGAGCACCGAGGCTCTGGGTGTCCTCGAGGCGAGGGTGCGGCCCGAGCAGGTGGTCGTGGATCTCATGATGGTACACAACCGTGATCGTCTCAGCTGTCACTATCTGGGGGGTTGCTGGTCATGAGAAGTGGTCCAGCTGGGATGGGCTCGAGGGACGTAGTGGTTCTCGAGTTCCTCGTGGACCGATCGCGACCCGGGCCGTCGTAGGAGATCGCGGAGTGCCGACTACCGCGATTCTTTTCCTCGTTCTGGCTGGACTGAGCATCCTCGCCTTACTCGTGCAGCACAGTGCGTTCGCCTTTCTGCTCTATCAACTGGTCTATTTCATGAGCCCTGCGACCCGCTGGTGGGGTGCCTTTCTTCCTGATCTGCCCTGGTCGTTCATGACGGTCGTGCTCATGGCGGGAGCCCTGGCGCTCCGATGGAGAACGCTGGCCCCACGAACGCTCTGGCGTGAGCAGCCGCTCGTGAAATGGGTGCTCGGGCTCTTGATCATGATGGGCTTGATCAACTTCGTGGCGCTCTTGCCAGATCATCATTGGCGGTTTACTGGCTATTTCTTCAATCTGGTCGTCATCATGGCGATTGCCTATCGACTGCTCGATAGCGAGCGCATGCTGAAGCTCTCGATCGCCACCTACGTTTTCGGTGCCACCTACGTCGGATACGAGGCATGGACTATCGGTCGCAATTTCGGCGACCGCCTCGAGGGCGTCGGAATGGTGGATTCCTTGGACGCAAACGACACGGCAGCGGCGCTGGCACCGGTGCTCTTTCTGGCGGCCTACTTCGCCTGGCTCGGCACGTGGCCAATCAGGGCGCTCTGTCTCGTTGCTGGAGCGTTCGTGGCCAATGCGCTCGTGCTCATCAACAGCCGAGGAGCCATACTCGGCGTGGCCTGCGGCGGGCTCTACATGCTCGCGTTCATGCTTTTCTCTCGTCACCAGCGGCCGGGGCAGAGGTTGATGGCAATTGCCCTCGTGCTGGTTGCGGTAGCTGGCGGACTCTACTTGACGGATCAAAGCTTTTGGGACCGTATGGTGACGCTCGCCAATCTGGACGACGAGCGAGAATCCGGCTCTCACCGGATTCACTTCTGGCTTGCGACGTTCGACATGCTCGAAGATCATCCGCTGGGCCTCGGCGCAGGGGGCTACGCGGCGATCAGCGAACACTATCTCGACGAAGACATCGGGACCGACCGTATCGTCAACAAGACCGTGCACTCGAGCTGGTTCCAGGCATTGTTCGAGCTGGGCTGGCCTGGTCTATTCCTGTTCGGCGGCATGGTCTTCTGCGCGCTGAGGCTTCTGCACCGAACTCAGAACTCGCTTTCGCGTGCTCAGGATGCGGACGCCTACTTCTTCGTGACGGCGATCGGCGCCGCGTTCATTTGCTACGTGGTCGCTGCCAGCTTCATTGACCGCTACCGCGCCGAAGTCATGTACTGGCTGGTTCTCTTCGTGGGGGTGGCCGCGAATGTCTTCATGTTCCAGCGTGCGCTCGATTCCCGCGAGGACATGGACACTAGCTTTGCCACGTTGCCTGATGATCATGGGAAGAAGTCCAATGAGTCGGTCGCCGAGGGTTCTCAACCTGATCTGCCCTACAGGCATGTACGGGGCAGAGCGGTGGCTGCTCGCTCTGTGCAAACACCTGTCGCCAGACGACCTCTGCGGTGATCTTGCGGTCACCGTGGAAGACGCTCGGCAGGACCTATCGGTGGCAGACCTTTACCCCGGCGAGCTTGGCCAAGTGCACCGTCTGCCCATGCGGGGTCGCTTCGACGTGACCGTGATCGGGCGTCTCGCGCGAATCATCCGTGATCGGCGTATCGAGATCGTTCACACTCATGGTTACAAGTCGGACATCATCGGCCTGCTTGCTGCTCGACGCGGCGGTGTCCGAACGCTGTCTACTCCCCATGGATTCGGTGAGAGCATGGACCTCAAGCTCCGCAGCTATGTCGCGGTGGGCAGTTATGCCCTTCGCTTCTTCGATTGCGTTGCTCCGCTCTCGGAACAGTTGCGGGACCAGGTGCGTGGATTCGGCGCGAAGAATGAACGCATCCGGCTGATCCGCAACGCGGTGGATCTGTCGGAGGTGGAACCGTTCCGTGACCGTCGGTCGGGATTGCGCAATCCTGATTCCCGTCGTATCGGGTATGTGGGACAGCTCATTCCTCGGAAGAACGTAGTGGACCTCATCCAGGCTTTCGAGCTGGTTGCCGCGAGGGTCGACGACGTCGAGCTTGTGGTCGTGGGCGACGGACCGGAACGCCCATCGCTCGAGGCGCGGGTGGCGGCAAGCGATCTTGGTGCTCGTGTGCGTTTTCTTGGATACCGTGCAGACCGCCTGGAGCACATGGCCAACTTCGATGTATTCGCCTTGGCCTCCCGCTACGAAGGCATTCCGCGGGTGCTCATGGAAGCCCAGGCCATGGGCGTGCCCGTCGTGGCCTACGACATTCCGGGTGTGGATCAGCTCGTCACGAGCGGCGAGACGGGCCTGCTTGCGCCCGTAGACGACGTTCATGGCCTGGCCGATGCTCTGCTCGAGGTCCTGCGTGAGCCAGGGCTCGGAGCGTGTCTCGCCGAGAACGCGCGCAATGCAGTGGTCGAGAGCTGCTCTCCGGACCGCATGGCGGGTGAATACCTCGACCTGTATCGCGAACTCGCGGCCTGAGTCGGATCGGGAGGACGCGGGGTATGTGCGGCATTGCAGGTTTCACGCAGTTCCGCGGTCCGCGTCCCGACGCATGGTCCTTGCTGCGTTCCATGACGGACTCGATCGCGCACCGCGGGCCCGACGCTGAGGGCCTGGCCGTGCTCGAGGGCATCGCACTCGGGCATCGGCGCCTTGCGATCATCGACCTTCGGGAGATCGGCAATCAGCCGATGGCGAGTTCCGACGGAACCTGTCAGATCGTCTTCAATGGCGAGATCTACAACTTTCGAGCCCTGCGTGCAGAGCTCGAGAAAGAGGGTGTGCCGTTCCGCACAGACACGGATACGGAGGTCATCCTTGCTCTCTACGCGCGTGACGGCGATGAATGTGTGCATAGACTGAACGGCATGTTTGCATTCGCACTGTGGGATGCGCGCCGTCGTCGACTTCTGCTGGTGCGCGATCGCATCGGAAAGAAGCCTCTCTACTTGCGCGAAGCTGGAGGTGAAGTTGCATTCGCTTCAGAGCTCAAGGCGTTGTTGCGTCTTCCCGAAGAGCGACGACGAGTGCGGCATGATGCCGTAGTTGATTACTTCTTCCAGCAGTACGTTCCGGACCCGAAGTCGATCTTCGAGGGAATCGAGAAGCTCGAGCCGGGTTGTTGTGCGTCGGTGACTGCGGACGGGGTCCGGCGTTGGCGCTACTGGTCGCCGCCGACGGAACACGATCCCCGGCTCGACAGCCTGGATGCGGCAGCGGAGGCATTGCTTCCGGTACTAGAGGACAGCGTCCGGCTTCGACTCATGAGCGATGTTCCCTTGGGTGCGTTCCTGAGCGGTGGTGTCGATTCCAGCGGTGTTGTCGCCCTAATGGCCGATGCATCAAGTACACCGGTCACCACTTGCTCTGTAGGCTTCGACGACGATCGCTTCGACGAGCTCGCCGAAGCTCGCGCTCTGGCTGCGCACTTCCATTGTGACCACCGGGAGTTCACGGTAAAGGCGGGCGTCGAGCGCGACATCGAGCGGATTCTCTCGTTCTTCGATGAGCCCTTCGCGGACCCTTCTCTGGTGCCGACCTATCATGTATCGGCCCTCGCCCGGCAGGCGGTCACGGTGGCGCTCTCGGGTGATGGCGGTGACGAGGGATTCGCTGGCTACGAAAAGTATGTCCTGGACGCCCGTGAGCATCGCATTCGATCCCGGCTTGGGTTTGCCGCGCGTCACCTTCCTCTACGGCTTCTCGCGCGAGGATTGTTTGCGTCCCGCCTTGCCGTCCTCGAGCGTGGAGCGTCCTTTCTGGACGCCATCGCGGACGACCCGGGACGAGCCTACTTCTCGACCAATAGCTCCATGTCTCGTCACGAATGGCGGGCGCTCGTGCGGATGGGCGCGCCGGATGCGTTTCATACGTATGACCCCGCGGCTCGGACCATGGAGCTCTATGCGAGAGCCGAGGTGCCGGATCACCTTTCGCGCATCCAGCACGTGGACCTGCAGAGCTGGCTGCCCGGCGATATCCTCGTAAAGGTTGATCGCATGAGTATGGCCCACAGCCTCGAGGCGAGGGCACCGCTGCTCGACTACCGCGTGATCGAGTTCGGCACGTCCCTGCCTTCCCACCTGAAACTGCTCGGCAACGAGAAGAAGCGTGCCCTACGCCACGCACTCGCACGTCGCGTGCCTGCGGACGTACTCGCGCGCAGGAAACGCGGCTTTACTCCGCCTCTCGCAGATTGGCTGCGTGGTCCCCTTCGGACTCGCCTGCATGACACGCTATTGGCGAGTGACGCGGGTCTGAGGTGCTTCTTCGACGGCCGTATCGTGCGCCGGATACTGGAAGATCACCTGTCAGGACGCCGCAATCACACCTATTGTCTCTGGAGTCTCTACGTCTTCGAGCGATGGTGGCAGGTCTATGTGATGGGGGAGGCGCGCATCCAGCCCGCATCGATGGACACCGAGACAAGGGAAGTCGTTGTCACGTGAGACGTCGCATCGCGCACCTAACCTTCGATATGGGCTTCGGTGGTGCTGAGCAGGTCATCTGTCAGCTCGTGCGTGGCCTGAGTGAGGAACGTGAGAGCGCCGTTGTCTGCTTGGAGGGATCTGTCGGACGCCTGGGCCGCGACTTGATGGAAGAGGGGATTCAAGTCGCCACCCTCGGGCGTCAGCCCGGATTCGATTTCAGTCTCGTTCTTCGGCTGCGTCGGTGGCTGCAGGGCTGGCGACCGGACGTGCTTCACTGCCACCAGTACTCACCTTGGGTGTATGGCTGGCTGGCTTCACGTGGGCTAGGAATCCGCGTCGTATTCACCGAGCACGGCCGCTTCCATCCCGACCGGTCGAAGCCGAAGCGCGTGCTGATCAATCCAATTATGGGGCGAACTAGCCACGCACTGGTGGCGATCTCAAATGCAACGCTGGAAGCGCTGGTACGTTATGAGTACCTCCCTCGAACCCGGATCGCGCTTGTGTACAACGGAAGTATCCCGCTCCCGGTGGCCGAGTCGGACCGAGCGACGGTTCGGGCGGAATTCGGCATCCCTAAGGACGCCTTGATCGTTGGTACCGTCTCGCGCCTTGATCCGATCAAGAATCAAAGCATGCTTTTGAGCGCGTTTGGTGCTGCTGCTCAGGAGCACGAAGGGATGCATCTACTGATAGTGGGCGACGGGCCTCTAGGCGATGAACTCCGAGCGCAGGCTGCAGCAGGTCCCTTTGCGGATCGTATCCACTTCACGGGCTTTCGGACGGATACAGCGCGCCTACTTGCAGCCATGAATATCTATCTCTTGCCATCGCTGAGTGAGGGGACGTCGATGACCCTACTTGAGGCCATGAGCCTCGCGCTTCCCTGTATAGTCACCGACGTCGGAGGCAATCCGGAAATTGTAGAAGCAGATGTCACGGGACTCGTCGTGCCCAGCCAGGATCAGTTTGCCCTGACCGCGGCCATGCTGAGCCTCGTCGAGAGTCCGGATCGGGCTGTTGCGCTGGGACGCGCCGGGCGGAGACGTTTCGATCTGATGTTCTCCCTCGAGAGAATGCTCGATGCGTACGCCGCTATATATGACGGTTGTTGATTCGCCGGAGCAGCAATTGCGGCTGGGGCTTCAGAAAAAGTACGGGAATGAGTAACTCACAGACGGGACTTTTTCAGAGCTCTTGGCGGATGGTGGCGATGCGCGCCATACAGCGGTCGCTGGGCCTGATTTCTATCGTATTCCTCGCGCGGCTTCTCGAGCCCGCCGATTTCGGCGTCATAGCTGTGATCTCAGTTGTAATCGCATTCGTCGAGATCCTTGGAGACACGGGTAGCCGCCAGTACATTGCGCAGCTCGGCACCATTGATAGGGGTCACGTCGATACGGCCTGGACACTTGATCTTGTCCTGAAACTGGCGCTCTGGAGTCTCTTGCTGGTAGCCGCACCACTCGTTTCGCAGTACTTCGAGTCTAAGGACCTCGTAGACGCGCTACGATCGATATCGGTCGTGGTCCCCATCAAGGCGTTGTTTAATCCGGGACTGCATCTTGCCCGAAGAAACCTTGACTACAGCCCTATCTTGAAGCTGCATACGATTCAACGCCTCGTCTCGTTTGCATGCTCCATCACGCTGGCTCTGCTGCTCCAATCGTACTGGGCACTGATCATAGCCCATGTTGTTGCGAACCTCGTGGGGCTCTTCGGTTCATACGTTGTCAATGACTTTCGTCCTAGACTCTCTCTGAAAAGAGTTGGAGAACAGTGGTCGTTCTCGAAGTGGATGCTCTCAAAAGGGTTCCTGGGATTCGCGCGTGCTCAGATCGACACCGTGCTCGTGGGGCGGCTGTTCGGTCTAGAGCTGCTCGGGAAATACGAGGTCATTCGTGATGTATCAACCCTCCCTGCAGTGGACGTGATAACACCGGCCGTGGATCCGATGGTCGCATCCTTGTCACGTCTGCGATCAGACAGGGTCGGCATGCGCAATCAGTTCTGCCTCGCGCTTGTCATGATCTGCGCCTTCGTGACTCCAATCCTTGTTTACATCTCAGTGCGGTCGCCCCAGATTGTCGGGGTAATTCTGGGTCAGAAGTTTTCAGGGCACGGGCACCTGATGTCTGCGATGCCGGCGCTATTGCTCAGCTTCGCGTTCAATGGCCTTCTGGCGAGCACGCTCTTGGCGCTTCAAAGGGTCCGAGCTCTCTTTGTCTACGATGCGCTCTCCCTCGCATTCGTGCTTGGAACGTTGTTGCTGTTGAACCCTCAGGATCTATTTGCCTTTGCGTCCGCCCGAGGGGCATCGGGACTGTTTGCTGCGTTGATTCTCCTTCTGATTCTATGCCGAAACCTCGGGATTGGATTAATGGCGGTGGTTCGGATACTAGCTGTTCCATCGCTGGTTGCCGGGCCGATTATGTTGGCACTTACCTTCGTTCATGAGCCCGTGACAACTTCATTGGTTGCGTTGCTGGCGGAAGGATGTGGCTTCTCCCTTGCCTATGTGGCACTTCTTTTCGGGATCGCTCACGGCGGTCGTCGATGGGTGCCCGAGCTATACAAAGTGGGCGAGCTTCTAATCGCGTTGCTATCCCGCGGTCTAAAGCAAGGACGCTAGGAAAATTTCGATTCATCTGCATCGTCAGTAGTACGCTCCACTTGAGAAGTGACGGATCCAACAGGGAAGATTGCCGACCCGGGTACGGGCACATTGAGGTAGGTAGTTTGGTGAGCGTGTGACGGTCTCCCCGAAAACTGGTCCATGACGGAACGTCGAATCTGACTGACTGATACTCAGAAGGGAGGTCTGCGGATGAAGGGGAAACGCTATTCGGTAGAGCAGATCGTGGCTGCAGTGAAGCAACACGATGCGGGGGTATCGGTGGGCGAGATCTGCCGGAAGCTGGGAATCGCGGCGTAGTCAGCCCCTGAAACGAGGCGATCCAGAACTTGGCGTTTCTCGTAGTCAGCCCCTGAAACGAGACGATCCAGAACTTGGCGTTTCTGGCATGGTAACCATGCGAGGAGACGCCCATGAAGCGATCGCGATTCACCGAGACGCAGATCGTCTCGATCCTGAAGGAAGCCGATGCAGGCGCGTCGGTGAAGGAGATCTGCCGACGTCACGGGATC
>JAZBPF010000674.1:0-9228 GCA_036351515.1 Pseudomonadales bacterium
GCACATCTACCGCGTCATCTTCCACAGCCACGGTCAGATCTACGAGGTCTACGCCCGGGAGATCTACCAGAGCGAGCTGCACGGCTTCATCGAGATCGAGGGCTACCTCTTCGGCACGCGTACCCAGGTGGTCGTGGACCCTTCCGAGGAACGGCTGCGCACGGAGTTCGAGGGCGTGGAGCGCAGCTACGTCCCCATGCACGCCGTGATCCGCATCGACGAGGTCGAGAAGGAGGGCCAGGCGCGCATCAAGGAGGTGAAGGGCGACAAGATCATGCCCTTCCCGACGCCGATCGCCCCGCCCCGCCGCACGGACCCCTGACCTCCGCGCCGTGGCCGAACCGAACGCCGGCGCCGACCGGCTCCTGCACCCCGCCTTCGTCGCCGCCCGGAGCCCGGACCGGCCCGCGCTGACCTTCGCCCACGCCGACGGGGCGAGCCGCTGCTGGACCCACGGCGAGCTCGACGCCCGCGCCAACCGCGCCGCCCACGCCCTGCGCCGCCTCGGGATCGCGCCGGGGGAGCGCATCGCCTTCCTGACGGGCAACCGTCCGGAGACCCTCGTGGTGTTCTGGGCCGCCCAGCGCGCGGGGCTCTGGTTCACCCCGATCAGCGTCCATCTGAAGGCGGAGGAGATCGCCTGGATCCTGCGCTCGGCGCGCATCCGGGCGCTCGTCGCCGCGCCGGAGCACCTCGCCGCCCTCGGCGCGGACCATCCGGACCTGCCGCCCGTGCGGCTGTTCCTCGGGGCCGCCCCGCCGCCGGGCTGGACCGCCTTCGAGGCGGCCTGCGCCGGGGAACCGGCCACGCTCCCGGAGGACGCGGCCGAGGGCGCCGCCCTGCTCTTCTCCTCCGGCACCACCGGCCGCCCCAAGGGCGTGGTGAACGCCCGCCCCGGTGCCCCCCTCGGCACGGTCTCGGAACTCGCGCGGCGGCGCATGGCCCTGCACGGGATCGACGCAGACACGGTCTACCTGTCCACGGCGCCGCTCTACCACTCGGCGCCGCTGCGCTATCTGGAGATGGTGCTGCGCTGCGGCGGGCGCGCGGTGGTGATGGAGCGCTTCGATCCGCAGCGGGCGCTCGCGCTCATCGACCGCGAGCGGGTCACCCACAGCCAGTGGGTACCGACCATGTTCGTGCGGCTGCTGCGCCTGCCCGAGGCGGTGCGCGCGGCCCACGACGGCGCGAGCCACCGCTTCGCGATCCACGCCGCGGCGCCCTGCCCCGTAGCGGTGAAGCGGGCCATGCTCGCCTGGTGGGGGCCGATCCTCCACGAGTACTACTCCGCGACGGAGGCCAACGGCCAGACCGTGATCGGGCCGGAGGAGTGGCTCGCGCACCCGGGCTCCGTGGGCCGACCGCTCCTCGGCGAGGTGCGGATCCGCGACGAGGCCGGCCGCGACCTGCCGCCCGGGGAGACCGGGCTCGTCTACCTGCGCGGGGGCGCTCCCTTCGCATACCTCGACGATCCGGAGAAGACCGCCGCCGCCCACGCGCCCGACGGCTTCTCGACGCTCGGGGACATCGGCTACCTGGACGCCGACGGCTACCTCTACCTCACGGACCGGCGCGACTTCACGATCATCACCGGCGGCGTGAACGTCTATCCGCGGGAGGTGGAGGACGCGCTCCTGACCCATCCGGACGTGGTCGACGCGGCCGTCTTCGGGCTCCCGGATCCGGAATTCGGCGAGCGCGTGCACGCGGCGGTCGAACTCGTCCCCGGCGCCGCGCAGGAGCCGGACGCCCTCCTCGCCCACTGCCGGGCGCGCATTGCCCACCTGAAGTGCCCCCGGAGCGTGGAGTTCCACGACACCCTGCCCCGCCTGCCCACGGGCAAGCTCGCCAAGGGCCCCCTGCGCGACGCCGCCGTGGCCCGCCTGGGCGCCGGCTGATCAGTCCGGCGCGCGCCGCAGGAGCCCCCAGCCCAGGAGCAGCAACCCCGAGGCGAGCACCGCCGCGCCGGGCCAGATCAGCGCCAGCAGGGGCCGCGGCTCCGTCACCTCCGGCGTCGGCGCCCCGAGGAAGAAGGCCAGCGGGAAGCTGATCGAGGCCGAGGAGACGGCGACGCGCACGTACCAGCGCCCGGCGCCGGAGAGCCGCGCCGCGTCGACCCAGGGCAGGAGCACGAGGGCGAGGAGCAGGAACTGGCCCGCATGGGCGTGCCCGGCCCGCCAGAGGTCCTGGTGCAGGGCGCTGGCCGCGTAGGCCGGGTCTCCCGTGAGCTTGCCGAGCAGCACGGTCCCGCCGAACTGCACCCCCACCAGGGAGAGGACGAACACGGCCCCCACCCAGCGCGTCTCGCGGCTCATGCGATCTCCCCTTCGTCGATTCCGGTCGTGGCGCGCCGGCCGCGCTCCCCCGATACAATGCCCGCCGCCGCGGGGCGCCCGCCAGGCGCCCGCACCGCTTCGAGGAGTCGAGATCGATGGCACGCACCGTGGTCGTCGGGGCGGGCCAGGCCGCCGGACAGCTGGTGGCCAGCCTGCGCCAGGAGAAGTACGAGGGCGAGATCGTCATGATCGGGGACGAGCCCTACCTCCCCTACCAGCGCCCGCCCCTGTCCAAGGCGTACCTCTCCGGCGAGCTGCCCCTCGAGCGCGTGCTCGTGCGCCCGGAGAAGTTCTACGCGGACAAGGACATCGAGACGCGCCTGGGCGTGCGCGTGACGGCCATCGACCGGGAGGCGCGCACGGTCGCCCTCGACGACGGCACCACCCTCGCCTGGGACGATCTCGTGCTCGCCACGGGCAGCCGCGTCCGGCGCCTGAAGCTGCCGGGTATCGACCTGCCCGGGGTCTTCTACCTGCGCACCATCGAGGACGTGGACGCGATCCGCGACGCCCTGCAGCCGGGCCGCCGGCTCGTGGTCGTGGGCGGCGGCTACATCGGCCTCGAGGTCGCCGCCGTCGCGCGCAAGCTCGGGCTCGAGGTGACGGTGCTCGAGATGGAGGAACGGATCCTCCAGCGCGTGACCACGCCGGCCATGTCCGCCTACTACACGAAGGTGCACACGGACCACGGCGTCGAGATCCGCACGAAGGCCGGGGCCAGCGAGCTCCGGGGCGAGGGCCGGGTGCAGACCGTGGTCTGCAACGACGGCACGGAGCTCCCCGCGGACGTGGTCATCGTCGGCGTGGGCATCGTCCCGGCGACGGAGCTCGCGGAGGCCGCGGGCCTCGAATGCGAGAACGGCATCGTCGTGGACGAGCACTGCCGCACCTCCGATCCGCACGTCTGGGCCATCGGCGACTGCACGAACCATCCGAGCCGGCTCCTCGGGCACCGCCTGCGCCTCGAGTCCGTTCCCAACGCCATGGACCAGGCGCGCGTGACCGCGAAGAACATCTGCGGCGGCGAGGCGGTCTACGACGCCGTGCCCTGGTTCTGGTCCGACCAGTACGACCTGAAGCTGCAGATGGTGGGCTTCTCCGCGGGGGCGGACACGGAGGTGGTGCGCGGCGACCCCGAGGCGGGGCAGTTCGCGCGCTTCTACCTGAAGGACGGCGTCGTCGTGGCCGTGGACGCCGTGAACAGCCCGCGGGAGTTCATGGCCTGCAAGCAGCTGGTGGCGGACCGCAAGGCCATCGACCCGGAGCGCCTCGCCGATCCGGAGACGGACCTGAAGACGCTGCTCTAGCAGGCCGCCCACGGTTCGTTTCCGCAGCCTGCCGGAACGAACCATGGAGGGCCCGCCCGCGGAGCGACGACGGGAAGTGCTCGATCGTGCGTGTCCGGACCGGGGACCTGCGCCGCGGTCCGGCGCTGGAAGCGTCCGGGACGGACCTTCTCGGCACACTGCGAAGGGAGTCGAAACGGTGCTCGAGGGACGGGACCGGCACGAGCGCGGCGGCGCCGGCGTCAGGCCGGAGCTGCAGGGCCTCCTCGGGCGCCTCGGCGAACCCTCCGGGCCCGTGCGCTGCCGCGCCTGCGCGACGACGATCACCCGCGCCGACGCCGCCTGCGAGCGCCGCGGGCGTCATGCCCACCGCGTCACCAACCCCGCGGGCCTCACCTTCGACCTGCGCTGCTACCGCAGCGCGCCGGGCTGCCGCGACACGGGCGAGCCCGTTCCGGAGCACAGCTGGTTTCCGCCGGCGCGCTGGAGCCTCGCCCACTGCACGGGCTGCGGCGCGCACCTCGGCTGGTTCTTCCACGAGGCGGACGGGCGTTTCGCGGGCCTGATCGCCGACCGGCTGGACCTCGAGGGCCCCGGCGCGCCGGGCCCGCACTGAGGACGCAGCAGCGCTGCGCCCTCGCACGGGATCCGGGTCAGGGGCTCTCCGGTTCGTCGTTTCCCCAGAAGCGCCACCAGGGGCGCTTCTCCCGTGCGTTCTCCACCGCACGCTCGTTCGCCCGATCACGGATGCCCGGGGGCGCGTCGTCCGGCCCGCGTCGCTCGGCGCCCTCCTCGCGGCGTTCGCGGACCTCCTCCTGCGCCTCCTCGCGGCGACGCTCGGCGTCCACGTCCGCCTCCTCGCGACGCTCGCGGGCACGGACCTCCTCCTCTTCCCGCCGTTCCCGCGCGTCCTCGCGCCGCGTGCGCACCTCCGTCTCGGGACGTGCACCCGGCTGCATCGCCTGCCCCCCGGGCTGCGCGCCCGCTCCTCCGGCGGGGCCTGCGTGCGCAGTCAGGACGCTCGCCGCGAGCAGGGCGGCACCGAATGCGATGCACGATTTCATGGGGATCTCCCACCGACCGAAGCGAACGCAAGCATGTTCCCGCGACGGGCGGCGGACCTTGACGGGGATCAACGGCGGGCGATGGAGCACCGCCCGGCGGGATCACTTCCGGCGGCTTCTCCCACCGCTGCCGTAGACGAGCGGCACCGCCGCCTCCGGCGCGTTGTTCAGGAACGTGAAGCTCGACTCGATGTAGAGCTGCACGACCTTCGCGTCGTGGTCGAGGTAGCCGATGGAGAAGTCCCGGCCCACGACGAGCTGGTAGTCGTCGCCGCGCAGGGACAGGACCACGCTGCCGTCGACGGCGGGCGCGTAGACGAGCGGGCCGTCCACGAGCTGGCGCAGGTGTTCCATGACCGGATAGCCGCCGCTGTGGGTGGTGCTCGTGAGCCCGGCGTAGCAGCGCGGTCCCAGGGCGATCGCGTAGGGACCGGCGATGCCCTGGCTGCGCAGCACGTTCATGGCCTGCGCGGCCGCTTCCGGGTAGGTCGTGTAGTCGCTGGAGAGGGAGATCGGATCGTTCGCGGCGCCGGCCATGATCCCGGTGATGCCGGCCCCGGCGAAACCGTTGAAGATCGCGCCGTCCTCCGCGAGGGCCGCGGCCCGGGCGGCGTCGACCACCGGTCCGAGCTCCGGATCGCGGGCGCCGCGCTCGAGGGCGCCGATCTCCCGGCGCTCGAGCTCGAAGGGAATGCGCAGCTCCACGAGCGGGCGCACGCGGCGCAGCCGCGTCTCCGCGCCCTTCGGCCCCGCGACGTCCTCGGTGCGGCCGAGGTCCACGGAGGACGCCTGCCAGCCGAGGGGTCCCTCGAAGTCGACCAGGCGACGCCCGGCCAGCGTCGCGGTGAGCGCCTGGCGCGCCTCGTCCTCGATGGCCGCCCAGGCGTCGGCGGTGATCGGTGCGAGTTCCCGGTACAGATCGTTCATGGCGAGATCCCGTGATGCAGGAGAAGAGCGTTGCCGTGGACGGGCATCAGCGCCCGCGGAGGCTGCCGATGCCGAGGGAGCCGTCGGCGGCGGGCGCGGGCGGTGCCGCCTCTCCGCCGTCGCCGTCCTTGCCCGTGGCCGCCTGCTCGGACGCGACGATGTCCCCTTCGCGGAACAGGTAGGTCCGCAACTCCTCGTCGATGACCGGGTAGTGGCGGCGGAGCCACTCGAGGACCATGGCCGCGTGCTCCATCTCCTCGTTCCGGTTGTGGAGCAGGATCGCCTTGAGCTCCGGATCCTGCGTGACGGCGGCGCGCTGGTCGTACCAGTCCACCGCGTCGAACTCCTCGATGAGGGAGGTGATCGCGCGGTGCTTGTCGATGATCTCCTCGGGGAGATCCTCGCGCGCCTCGTGGAGATTCTCGCTGGACATGGAGCACTCCCGACCGGATGACCGTCGTCACTATGCCACAGGGCCCATGGCGGTTCGAACGGGCCTGACGAGCGCACTCGGACGCGAAGGAGAATCGACCCCGAGGCGCTTCCTGCGGCACCGACCTGACTCATCTTTCTGTTTCGATTGGACTTTCTGGGTTCTCCGGATTCGAACGAGTCGATCGAAAATCGTCGCTTTCCGGGGCCGACGCCGACGCCCATGCTCCGCGGCGTCCTCCCACAGGAACCGGAGATCGCCATGAAGCTCCTCCATCGCGCCGACGCTCGCGGCCAGGGCCGCTTCCCGGGCCTCGAGAGTCGCCACAGCTTCTCCTTCGGCAGCTACCACGATCCGCGCAACGAGCGCGTCTCGGTGCTGCGCGTGCTCAACGACGACCGGCTCGCACCGGGCGCCGGCTTCCCGACCCACGGCCACCAGGACATGGAGATCGTCTCCTTCGTCCTCGAGGGGGCCCTGGAGCACCGCGACAGCCTCGGCAACACGGGCACCGTGCGCGCCGGCGAGATGCAGGTCATGAGCGCCGGCACGGGGATCCGCCACAGCGAGTACAACGGCAGCGACTCGGAGCCGATGCGCTTCCTGCAGCTCTGGATCCTCCCGGACGCCGCCGGCCATGCGCCGCGCTGGCAGCAGGTGGACACCGCCGAGCTCGTCCGCCCGGGCGGCGCCACGCGCCTCGTGGGCCCCATGGGGTCCGACGCGCCCATGACCGTGCACCAGGACGCGGCCATCGACCTCGTCCGCCTGGCGCCGGGCGACCGCCTGACCCTCGCGGCGGCGCCGGGGCGCCTGCGCTTCCTGCACCTGACCCGCGGACCCGGACGCCTGGACGACCGGCCCGTCGACGACGGCGACGCCGTGGTCCTCGGCGCGGACGCGGGCGCGACGCTCGTCGCGACGGACGCGCCCGTGGAAGCGCTGCTCTTCGACCTGCCGGACGGACCGGTGGTGTTCGAAGGAGAACCCCTGCCCCCCGCCGCGCACGCGGCCTGAACGAGAGGAGTCGACCATGAACGACGCAACGGACGTGCGCACGCTGAAGACCGCCGATCCCACGGTGCCGGTGCACGCGCTCGTCGCCGAGCGCTTCAGCCCCTACGGCTGGCTCGACCGGGCCGTGCCCGCGGAGGACCTCGCGGCGGTCTTCGAGGCCGCCCGCTGGGCCCCGTCCTGCTACAACGAGCAGCCCTTCCGCTATCTCGTGGCGACGCGCGACGAGGGCGAGGCCTTCGCGCGCATGCTCGCGTGTCTCGTGGACGGGAACCGCGCCTGGGCGCAGGCGGTGCCGGTGCTCGCGCTCGGCGTGGTCGCGACGAGCTTCGCCCGCAACGGCAGCCCGAACGCCCACGCCCGCCACGACCTCGGCCTCGCCTCCGCCAACCTCACGGTCGAGGCCTCGGCCCGGGGCCTCGCCGTGCACCAGATGGCGGGGATCCTCCCGGACGTCGCACGGGAGACCTGGGGCATTCCCGAGGGCTTCGAGGCGGTCACGGGCCTGGCTCTGGGCTACGCGGATCCGGCGTCGCCGCTCGAGCGGGACCGGGCGCCGCGGACGCGCCGGCCCCTGGCCGAGACCGTGTTCGCCGGCACCTGGGGCACGACGGCTTCCTTCGTGCCCTGATCCGGCGTCCCCGGCGTCACGCCTGCCGCACGAGCGACGGGCGTGGCGCCGCGCGTGGCCCTGCCGGGGGCGCGGGGGTAGCATGCTCGGCGCTCGCACCGGAGGAGAGCCCCATGCAGCCGAGACGCCGCGCCCCGCGCATCCTGACCGCCGCCCTCGCGGCCGTCGCCCCCCTGGTCCCCTTCGCCGCCGGCGCGGCGACCCTCATCACGAACGTGGACGGCTGGACCGCCGTCGCCACCGCCGCCGAGACCCACGAGACCGTCGCCGCCGAGCGCTTCGACGCGCTGCTCGTGGACGGCGCGCGCGTGGTCGCCACCGGCGACGCGGCGACGCTCCGCGCCCGGGCGGAGACCCTCGGAGGCGAGCTCGAGGAGATCGACGGCGGCGGGCGCTTCCTCATGCCCGGGCTCATCGACGCCCACGGCCACTTCACGAGCCTCGGCTACGACGCCCTGCGCCTGAACGTCACGGGCCTGCGCTCCCTCGCGGACACCATCGAGGCGATCCGCGCCTACGCGCAGCAGGGCACGGGCTGGATCAAGGGCGGGCGCTGGAACCAGGAACTCTGGCCCGAGTCGCGCTTCCCGACGGCCGACGACCTCGAGGGCGTGACGGACCGACCGCTGTGGCTGCGCCGCGTCGACGGCCACGCGGCCTGGGCGAACCACGCGGCCATGCGCGCGGCCGGCGTCACGAAGGACACGCCGGACCCGCCCGGGGGCCAGATCATCCGCGACGCCGACGGCAATCCGGCCGGGGTGTTCGTGGACGCCGCCATGGACCTCATCGACGACGTGGTGCCGGAGCCGGACGAGGCCCAGCTGCGCGCGGCCATCGACGAGGCCCAGCGCATCATGCTCTCGAAGGGCCTGGTGCAGGTGCACGACGCCGGCGCCGGCAAGCGCGAGATCGACCTGTTCCGGGAGCTCGCCGCCGACGGGTCCCTGAAGGTGCGCCTGTACGTGATGCTCGCCGGCGTCCCGACCCTCGAGCAGTTCGACGCGCCCATCGACGATCCCGAGGACCGGGTCGACGTGCTGGCCCTGAAGCTCTACTCGGACGGAGCGCTCGGCAGCCGCGGCGCCGCCCTCTTCCACGACTACGCGGACGACGAGGGCAACCGCGGGCTCCTGTTCATCGAGGCGGACGAGCTCTCCCGCATCATCGACCGGGCCGCGGCCGCGGGCTGGCAGGTGGGCGTGCACGCCATCGGCACCCGTGCGAACCGCATCGTCCTCGACGCCTACGAGCAGGTGGCGGAGAAGTATCCGGACGCGGCGGGCCGCCGGAACCGGGTGGAGCACTCGCAGATCCTGGTGCCGAGCGACATCGGCCGCTACGCGGAGCTCGGCGTGGTCGCCTCCATGCAGCCCACGCACGCGACCTCGGACATGTTCATGGCCGAGAAGCGCCTCGGCCCGGACCGCCTCGCCGGCGCCTACGCCTGGCAGACGCTCCTGCGCTCCGGCGCCGTGCTCGCCCTCGGCTCCGACTTCCCCGTGGAGCCGCCGGATCCGGTCTACGGCATCCACGC
>JAZBPF010000675.1:0-2468 GCA_036351515.1 Pseudomonadales bacterium
GGGGCCCCTCGGCGGGCAGCTCGTCCCCGGCGGGCGCATCGACGCCATCACCTTCGACGATCTTCTCGGCATCGACACGCAGAAGGCGCGCGTGGACGCGAACACGCGCCAGTTCGTCGCCGGCCTGCCGGCGAACAACGTGCTCCTCTGGGGCGCGCGCGGCACCGGCAAGTCCTCCCTCGTGCACGCGCTGCTGAACCGCTACGCCGGCGACGGCCTGCGCCTCGTGGAGGTGGACCGCGGCTCGCTCGTCGCGCTGCCGGACATCGTCGCGCGCATCGCCGCCGAGCCGTACCGCTTCCTCGTGTTCTGCGACGATCTCTCCTTCGAGGCCGACGACGGCTCCTACAAGGTGCTCAAGAGCGTCCTCGACGGCTCCGTGTTCACCACCACGGACAACGTGGTCATCTACGCGACCTCCAACCGCCGCCACCTGCTCCCGGAGTTCCGCTCCGAGAACCTCGAGTACCGGCACACGGAGGACGGCGAGATCCATCCCGGGGAGAGCACGGAGGAGAAGATCTCCCTCTCGGACCGCTTCGGTCTCTGGGTGTCCTTCCAACCCTTCGCCCAGCCCGGCTACCTCGACGTGGCCCGGCACTGGGTGGAGGTCTACGCCGCCCGCTGCGGGGCGTCCGTACCCTTCGACGACGAGGCCCGCGCCGAGGCCCTGCGCTGGGCCCTCGGCCGCGCCTCGCGCAGCGGCCGGTCGGCGAATCACTTCGCCCGGCACTGGGTCGGCCGACAGCTGCTGGAGGGCCGCGGCAAGGGAGCGGAGGCCGCGCCGGAACAGGCCGATCGGGCCGTCGGATCCCCTTGACTCCGATCCGGGCCGCGCTAGACTACGCGCCCTGTCGTCGGCCGAGTCCTAGCGGTCCCGACAGCAGCGTCCCCTTCGTCTAGAGGCCTAGGACACCGCCCTTTCACGGCGGTAACAGGGGTTCGAATCCCCTAGGGGACGCCATCTCACGCCGGCGGCTGGCCGGTGACAAGTTCGGTCCCGGGGTACATGCTCCGGAACTGGCCGGGCGGGAATAGCTCAGTTGGTAGAGCACAACCTTGCCAAGGTTGGGGTCGCGAGTTCGAGTCTCGTTTCCCGCTCCACTCTTCTACGGAACGGCGCCTGAAGGCGCCGTTCTCGTTTCCGGGCTCGACGTCCTGCCTGGCCACGGGCCTGCCGGCCCGTCGCGAGTTCGAGCCGGGGAGCCGGACCTCTCGTTTCCCGCTCCACTCTTCCTCGACACGGAGCCTCAGAGCGCCGTCTCTTGTTCTGGCGCGCCGGTGGCGAAAATCCCGCTCAGTTCCAATGTACTCCGCGGGGCCTGCCTTTCCCTAGCTTACGTGTCTCGAGCCTGTGCCAGGTTCAGCGATACCGGGAAAGGAACACCTCCGGTAGGCCAATACTGCGTGACGTAAACCCCTTCTTGTGGAGCAGGTCGCCGGACCTCGGAACGATTCCGTCCCTGTAGTGCGGGTTCGGGCTCGTTGCCGGTCCCGATTCCGCCCGCACTCCTGCCCCCGCTTCTCCGGATGCCGTCGATCCACTCCGTGCCCGGCAGCACCCAAGGAACTCCATAGGACGAACCGGCGGCCCAACTGCCTGACCGCGCTCGCGTGGGACGGAGGCTCCCCGGTGCAGGGCCATGCCGCTTGGAGCTTAGGCTCGCGCAGAGAGACGGCGGTGATGGGATCTACCATGGACAGATCCCTTGCTCGCAGTAGGCTGTGTAGCCTAAGGGCAACGCTGGCGAGGTGCCCATCGTGGAACGTACGAGTCTCTTCCAGAGCAACCGGAGCCAAGCCGTACGCCTGCCCAAGGCCGTCGCCTATCCGGAATCGGTGAAGCAGGTCGACATCGTGGCCATCGGCCGGGCCCGCGTGATCTCCCCCGCGGGCGAGGCGTGGGATTCGTGGTTCGACGATGCGGGCGCCACCGACGACTTCATGGAGGAGCGAGGGCAACCCATTGCCGGACAGGAAGGCGACAGGCTCTGACGCCTGGGTGCGTGTTGGATCCGGACGAATCCATCTGCACGTGATCGAAGCCTGTAGCGCTCATGGGCGACGAGCCAGTTCGAGATCCGGCCGCCTGTGCGCAGGCCAGCAGGCGATCGGACCTTCATTCCAGCTCCACGTCCCCCTCGGCCTGCATCGAGCATCGAAGGCGGACGCCGGAACTGGTCGTCCCGGGTCGTGGGCCCCGCCGATCGCTTCCACCGATCCCGACGAGGGACGCTCCGGTCTTCCACGGACCGCGCCAGAGAGGCAGGTGCGTGCGCGTGCTCACCGGGGCAGCCCGTGCGCGTCGTAGAGGAAGTCGTGACTCGCTGGGTCTTCAGCTACGGCTTCCCGCCTGCGCCGCGCGTCCGCTCGCACTTCCAGCAGGATCCTGCGCTTCTCTTCGGCCGTGGGGCGCGTCGCCAGAGGGAGGAGCTGGGCGACCGCCTCCCCATGGCGCGTCAGGATGA
>JAZBPF010000676.1:0-3517 GCA_036351515.1 Pseudomonadales bacterium
TAGTGGACAGTGACGGACGGTGTACCTGTGAAAACAGGCACTTGGGAGACTGCCGTGGACGCTAGAAGACAGTTCCCCATCTTTGCCAAGGTTGGGGTCGCGAGTTCGAGTCTCGTTTCCCGCTCCACTCTTCGAGAAAACGGCGCCTGAAGGCGCCGTTCTCGTTTCCGGGGTCGACGTCCTGCCTGCGCACGGGCCTGCCGGCCCGTCGCGAGTTCGAGCCGGAGAGCCGGACCTCTCGTTTCCCGCTCCACTCTTCTACGGAACGGCGCCTGAAGGCGCCGTTCTCGTTTCCGGGCTCGACGTCCTGCCCGGCCACGGGCCTCCCGGCCCGCCGCGAGTTCGAGCCGGGGAGCCGGACCTCTCGTTTCCCGCTCCACTCTTCGACAGAACGGCGCCTGAAGGCGCCGTTCTCGTTTCCGGGCTCGACGTCTTGCCTGGCCACGGGCCTTCTGGCCCGTCGCGAGTTCGAGCCGGGGAGCCGGACCTCTCGTTTCTCGCTCCACTCTTCCTCGAAACGGCGCCCGATGGCGCCGTTTCGCGTTCCAGGCCCCGTTGGCGCCGAGGGTCCGATCCGACTTCGAATGCGCTCTGGCCTAGCGCTCCCAGATTGCGTTCAGCGCTTCCGCCTGGCGAGCGCGCCGGTCGGGGGCAAGCTTCCGAAGGTTGGCGAGCTTCCAGCGTACAGCGGGGAGCGCTTCGACGCCCGGTAGCGCCAGGGCATCCCAGTCCGGATCTCCTCGCTCGAAGGACACGAGGAAGCGTCGGTGTTCCTCCGCCATGGAATCGATCGCTTCCTCGACGAGGCGATCTCGGACGGCCAGCAGATCCTCGAGGGACACCGCCACCCGCGGCATCCCGACGAAACCGGATCGGAATTCCGCCTCGATGGCGCGCGGTCGGGGTGCGAGGAGCTCTGCAACGGGACGATTGTGGCTGACGAGGTAGACGATGAAGGCGCGTCGGAGCCTCTCGGTCAGGCCCTCATGCGCGAACAGCTCCCGCACGTCGAACAGATCCCGCGGGTGTTGCCGGTCCAGGGCAGCGACCAGCTTTCCGGCGAAGAGATCCTCGAAGGAGACCACGGTAGCCTCCGCGAAGCCGAACGTGTCCTCGACGATGCTGGAGACGGGAAGGCGGCGTGGTTCGAACACGCAACCTCGCAGGACCGGAGTGACCTCGAGCTTGATCTGAACGCCTCCGCTGCGCACGAACAGCTTGTGCACGACACCTTCCCCGCGGAGTTCTCGCTCCAGCACCTGCGCGGCCGGCAGCTCGCTTCGCAGGCGTCGGCCGATCTCCCTCAGCGACGTGTCGATCCCTGCCAGGGACACCCCCCGGCTCTCGACCGGCAGGTAGGTCAGGTCGAGATCGATCGAGAGCCGGGGCAGGTCCCGCAGAAAGAGGTTGATCGCCGTGCCGCCCTTGAGGGCGAGCGCAGGCGCCTCGGAGAGGAACGGCAGGGTTCGAACGAGCAGGGTGACCTGCCTTCGATAGACGTCAGGCGTCGCCATGCAGCCCCTCTGGGACGGTGATCAGGTACTTCCGATCCAGCCGCCCGCCGGTCGCGATCACGCGCTTGCCGCTGCCCGTGCGCACCCGGTCGGTGTTCAGGTGCCGGAGCCAGGGATGGCCGTGCCGTTCGGCGAACCAGAGGAACAGCCGGTTCACCTTCACGCTCACGCAAGCCTCGAGCACGGCCTGGAGCTGTCGAGGACGGAGGGTGCGAAGGCCTTCCATCAGGACATCGACACTCTCGAAGGTTTCGCGATCCGGAAGCTCGTCCAGAAGCTCGAGGATCGCCCGCTCCGGCGTCGAGACCAGAAGCGGCCAGTCGTGGTGACTCCAGGGGACGGTCTGCAGTCCTGGTTGGAAGAACGCGCTCTCGGTGCCCGTACCGAGGGCTGCGGACGGACTCGGGAGCGCAGCGACGGCTTCGCGCAGCCCCGGCATCGAGAAGAGACGGCGCGCATTGCGCGTGTCGAACTCGACGTCGAGGGTCGGTTTCCCGAGCCAGCCCGGCAGCGCGCACTCCGTGTAGAGCAGGACCCGGGCTTCGCCGCCGAGTGGAAGGTGGTGCCCGTAGCCATGGAGCTGGAGTGCACTGCGCCCGCCCACGGCGACCGGCAGGCGGAGCACCGACTGCAGCGAAATGACCACCTGCTCCCATCTTCGTGCCCCGCCGGGTCGTGTGAAGACCCCTCGTGCGGGCTGCTCCAGCCAGCCACGGGCCACGTACTTGCTCCGCAGCGTACTCGAGTAGCCCTGGGCCTCGAGCCAGTGCGCATCGGCGAGCAGGCCCTCCGGGAGCAGGTGCTGAAGTCGGTTCAGCTTTTGACCACGACGCATACTCATGGTTGGTATATTACACGATATTCAAACCTTGTTCGGGTTCGGAGAAGCCGAAGAAGGAACACCTCGAGTGGGCGAAAACCGCGTGAAGTAAACCCCTTCGGCGCGGAGCACGACACCGGACCTGGGAACGATTCTGCCCCTGCAGTGCTGATGCGGGCTCGGTGCCGGTCCCGATTCTGCGAGCATTCCTGCCTTCCGCTTCTCCGGATGTCGTCGATCTGCCCCGTGCTCGGCCGCCCCCCGACGAACATCTTCGCCATGCCTCCGGACGAACGGGCAACGCAGCGGTCCGACCGCGCACGCACCACGGGACCGAGGCTCCTCGGTGCAGGGCCCAGTCGCTTGCCAGTCAGGCTCGCGGCGGGAGACGGAAATCACGGGATGTACCATGGAAAGATCCGGCGCTCGCAGTAGGCTGAAGAGCTTCAGGGCAACACGGGCGAGGGGCCGGTCGTGGAACGTACGAGTCTCTTCAAGAGCAACCGGAGCCAGGCCGTACGCCTGCCCAAGGCCGTGGCCTATCCGGAATCGGTGAAGCAGGTCGACATCGTGGCCATCGGCCGGGCACGCGTGATCGCCCCCGCGGGCGAGGCGTGGGATTCCTGGTTCGACGAAGCAGGGGTCACCGACGACTTCATGGGGGATCGAGGGCAACCCACGCCCGGGCAGGAGCGCGACCGGCTCTGATGCTTGGGTGCGTGCTGGATACGGACATCTCCAGCTCTACCCGATTCAAGCCTGTAGAGCCCACGGGCGACGACTGCTGCAGGTCAAGAGCCGTCCGCTCGTGCGCAGGCCGTCAGCCGATCGGGCCTTCATACCAGGTCCACTTCCCCCTCAGCCTGCATCGAGCATCGAAGGCGAGATCCGGAACGGGTCGTCCCGGGCCGTCGGCCCCGCCGGTCGCGTCCTCGGATCCCCACGAGGGATGCTTCTGTCTTCCACGGACCGGACCAGAGGGAGGTGCTTGCGCGCAATCAACGGGGCAGCCCGTGCGCGTCGTACAGGAAGTCGTGATTCGCTGCGGCATCCGCGACGGCGTTCGGCCTGCGCCGCGCGTCCGCTCGCACTTCCAGCAGGATCCTGCGCTTCTCTTCGGCCGTGGGGCGCGTCGCCAGAGGGAGGAGCTGGGCGACCGCCTCCCCATGGCGCGTCAGGATGA
>JAZBPF010000677.1:0-3257 GCA_036351515.1 Pseudomonadales bacterium
CAGGACGTGCCGATCTCCGTGTCGGCCTTCGATGCCGCCGCCCTCGACGCCAAACAGATCGACAACTTCAGCGATCTGCAGTTCAACGTGCCGAACGTGTCCTTCAGCAAAGGCAACTTCGGTGGCAGCAACTTCCAGATCCGCGGCATCGGGACTCTGCTGACCGCGAGCAGTGGCGACTCGGGCGTCGCCATCCATGTCAATGACGTCTATCTGCAGGCGCCGCGCCTGTTAGAGACCGAGTACTACGACATGGAGCAGGTGGAGATCCTGCGCGGTCCCCAGGGCACGCTCTTCGGCCGGAACAGCACCGGTGGTGCAGTGAACGCCAAGACCGCCAAGCCCGTCCTCGGCGAGACCACCGCCAGCGCCGAGGTGCAGGCGGGAAACTACGCGCACCGCCGCGCCAAGGGCCACATCAACCTGCCTCTCGGTGAGGACGTGGCCGTCCGTCTGGCCGGGATCGTCCTCGATCGCGAGGGCTACACGGAGAACCTGCTCACCGGCAACGACGTCGACGACCGCTCGCAGTTCTCCGGCCGCGCATCCCTGCGCTGGGAGGCCAGCGACCGCACGACGATCGATCTCATGGCGTCCTACTTCGAGGAGGACTCCTCGCGGACGCGGAGCCAGAAGCAGTTCTGCGATCAGGACCCGTCCGGCGTCCTCGGTTGCCTGCCCACGACGCGGCAGACCGGGTCCCTGAACGGCAATGCGACGCTCGGGCAGCTCTTCGCGTCGAACCTCTTCGTGGGTCTCGCGGTGTCACCGGCCCTCTCCGGGCTCGGTGCGTTCGACGTCTTCGCGCCACTGAGCGACGGCAATCCCGACGACGTGCGGGAGATCTCCGCCTTCTTCGATCCGGAGTACCAGACGGACGAGACGCTGCTCATCGCCACCATCGAGCACGACTGGAACGACTGGCTGAGCTCCACCGCGATCCTGAGCTATCAGGAGACCAGCCTCGAATCGCGCATGGACTACAACGGCACCGCCGACCCGACGAACTCCGTGTCCATCCCGGTCGGCTTCTGCGAGACCGCGCCGGCGGCCTGCCAGTTCTTCGGCGTGGAGAACGGCGGACCGCTCTGGTTCAGCACGGTGCCCGATCCGACCAACGGGCTCGGCGCCATCGACGGCACCAACTTCGTGCTCGACAGCACCGGCGCTGCCCGCGACAACTCCGGCGGCGACTCGGAGCAGATGAGCGCCGAGCTGCGCTTCACCACGAGCCTCGACGGCCCCTGGAATTTCCTCGTGTCGGGCTACTACCTCGACTACGAGGCGACCGAGGGGGACTACGTGGTCCAGGCCTCCGGGCTCGACTACGGCAACGTGCTGCTGGGCACCCTCGGCGGCCTGGGCGCCGGCGCGATCACCGACCCCACCGTCGCCTTCGGCAACGCGGGCCTGTCGTACTTCAACAGCTACACGAATCGCTTCAACCTCGAGTCCTTCGCTTTCTTCGGCGAGGCCTACTACGACGTCTCCGAAACGGTGAAGCTGACGTTCGGCCTTCGCTACTCCGAAGACACCAAGAGTCTGACCGACAACCAGTACCCGCTGCTCGGTCTTGACGCGCTGCTCTTGACCGGGATCGACGGAAGCAACACCTACATCGGTCCCGACGGCTCCGTCACGCCGGTGACCGGCCTGCAGCAGCTGCTCCAGGCGGGGGTCGAGGCCGGCGGCTTCGACGGCGACCCGAGCACGCCCGGCTTCCAGCTCTATCGCGACGACGAGGACACCTTCGATGCGGTGACCGGACGCTTCGTCATCGACTGGGCGGCGGATCTGCCCTTCACGGACGAGACCCTGCTCTACGCGTCGTACTCCATCGGCTTCAAGTCCGGCGGCCTCAATCCGCCGGTCGACGCCTCCCTCTTCGGATCGACGCCCGCGCGCTTCGAGAACGAGGAGATCGGCGCCTGGGAGATCGGTGCGAAGAACACGCTGTTCGACGGCCGCATGCAGGCCAACCTGAACCTCTTCTACTACGACTACGGCGACCTGCAGATCGGCAAGATCGTGAACCGGACCTCCCTCAACGAGAACACGGACGCGACCATCTACGGCTTCGAGGGCGAGTTCGTCTTCGCGCCGACCGAGAAGTGGCTGTTCAACACGACCATCGCCGGACTGAAGACCGAGCTGGGCGACACGGAGACCGTCGATCCGCGTGACCCGAGCCAGGGCCGGGACGACGTGACCGTGATCAAGGACGCGGCGAACGCCAGCAACTGCGCAGTCGCTCGAGGTGCCGGCGCCCCGCTGCTCTCCGACAACTTCCCGCTCATCGGCGCGATCGTCGGAGAAGGTGGCTTCTTCGCGCCGACCGATCGGGACCTCGGCGTCTATACGGGCGGCGCTTTCGCAGGTCAGTCCCTGCCGGCCACGCCCGGCGTCTCCGAGTCGGGCATCGGCATCTGCGATGCGATCGGCGATGCGATCGCCAGCGACCCGGCGTTCGCAGCCTACGAGTACCTGCCCAGCGGGCAGACCGTGAACCTCGACGGCAACTCGCTGATCAACGCGCCGGAACTCACGGTGAACATCGGCGCGCAGTACACCCACACCTTCGGCAACGGCATGTATCTGACCGGTCGTGTGGACTACTACTGGCAGGACGAGTTCTACACGACCGCGTTCAACCGGCAGCAGGACCTGATCGACGCCTGGGACGTCATCAACGCGCAGGTCACGCTGACGAGTGCGAACGAGAAGTGGTACGTGCGGGTCTTCGGCCAGAACATCGGCGACGAGGACAACATCGTCGGCGCATATCAGACGGACCCCTCCTCGGGTCTGTTCACCAATGCGTTCTTCAACGAGCCACGGCTCTACGGTGCGACGCTCGGCGTGAACCTCTGACGCCGACCGCTCCACCGATCCGGAAGAGCCCCGCCCCGTGCGGGGCTCTTTCGTTCCGGCCTCCGGAACCTCCCAGGAGCATCCTCCGCTCCGGCACTTCTTGACGATCTCCTTGCACCCCCCCGGATTCTGACTAGACTCCCGCCCCGGGACCTCGCGTCCCGCAGGGGCACTCGCTGGCTTGAGCGCCCCCGGGCACCCTGCCAGCGCCATCGGGAGAGCGATGGCGGTACACACCCGAGAGAGCAGTGCGGGTTCGTTCCCGTCCTGGGGAGACAGTCATGAATGCACGCAGTTTCCTGCGCAGAGCGGGAGCTTCGGCCCTGTGCGCGCTTTCGGCGCTTCCGGTCGCCCACGCGGCCAGCGTCATCGAGGAGGTCGTGGTC
>JAZBPF010000678.1:0-2178 GCA_036351515.1 Pseudomonadales bacterium
CGCGGCGTGCCCCGCATGTCGCCGACGCTGCTGTCCAGACGCCTCGGCGAACTGGAGGAGGCGGGTATCCTGCGCCGTGAGCCGCTCGACGGCGACTCCGGACATTGGGGTTACATCCTCACCGAGGCCGGACGCGACCTCGGTGCGGTGGTCGAGGCGATGGGCAACTGGGGGCAAAAATGGGTCGATGCGGATCTCAGCCTCGCCAATCTCGACCCCGCCCTCCTGATGTGGGACATGCGCCGCAATCTCGATCCCTCGCCGATGCCGGGCAGCCGCGCCGTGATCGCCTTCCGCTATGGCGACCAGCCGGCAGACCGGCGAGACTGGTGGCTGATTGTCGAGCCCGGTGAGCCGGTCGACCTCTGCTCCGTCGAGCCCGGCTTCGAGATCGACCTTACCGTGGAGACCGATCTGCGGTGCATGACCGAGATCTGGATGGGCCTGACGACGGTCGACCGCGAGGCCCGCCGTGACAGGCTGATACTGACCGGCGACCCCCGTCTAGCCGGAACCATGCAGCGCTGGCTGGGCCTCAGCCCGTTCGCCAGTCACACGAAACGCAGGATGTAAGGGTCGATCCTCCCCTCGCCGACAGGCCTGAGCATCAAAGAATGAGCCTGCGAAAGATGTAGGGCTTCTGCGGAAGCGGCTCCAGCGCGAGCGCCTCGCCGGTCTCACCGCGATGGAACGTCACTCCGTACCGCACGTTTCGTCGGGTGACTGCCACCAGGAAGGTAGCGATGAGCGACGTCACATCCCACCAGAACTCCGCACGCGTGAGCGCCTATCCGCGCGAGACCACGATGGCACCAGATTGGGACGGCCCGATAGCCCTTCGCCCGGGGCCGGACGGGGTGCGGCCCGAGCGACCGGTCGGACGGGTGCGAGTGCGCATGCTCGACCAGGAGGGCCGCCCGGTTGGGGGCGCGCAAGCGCGGGTGGCCCTGATCAAGGACGGCGCGCCGCGGATCGAGCGGATCGTCACCGCCGGCCCGACCGGATATGTGGCGACCGACTTCGCCGAGCGCGCGGGCGAGGCCACCCGTATCGAGATCACCCCGATGGTCGGCGGCAAGCTGCGCGAGGAAGCCACTCGCCGCATCGATCCCGGACAGGGCGCCGGGACAGTTCTCCGCCTTCCGGATGGGGTGCAGGAACTTGTCGGTTCGTCGCATGCGGATCTTGCGGGCTTTCTGACTCCGCCTGATCTTGGCGACGCCGAGTTCGCCCCGGAGTTGTTTCACCCGAGCGTCATCGAGCGGGATGGTACTTGCGCGCTTGATTTCAACGCGAGTGTCGAACTGCGCGAATTCCACTTCCGCCAACTCATTCGCGAGGATACGCCGTCGCTCGACGGGTACGCGCGGGATGCGGTCGACGAGCCGATCCCGTTCGACTGGTCGCCGGACGAGGAAGGAGAGTTGCGGCAGCCGCAGGAACCGGTGTTCGGGCGGCTCTGTCTCTACCGGCAGTCCTGGAGCCGTGTCGGTCATGGGCTGGGGCAGCTTCTGCACTCTTTGGCGCTCGCGCCCTGCGAGGAAACCCGGATCGCGATGATCGAGTGGTCGCGGGACGAGTCGGGCGTGCGCGCTGCAAGCGCCCGAACGCGCGAAAACCTGACCCATGTCCAGTTCCGCGACCGCGTGATCGACGAGATCGTGTCGGGCGCCGTCGACGAGTCGCAATCGGGATCGAGTTCGAGCGCTCAGGCGGGCGCGGGGATCACCGGAAGCGCCGGATCGTCAGGGTTCAGCCTTGGCGGCAGCGCCGCGACGGCGCAGAGCGCCTCCACCGGACACCGCGACCTGACCGGCCGCACGATCCAGACGCTCTCCGACGCGGTCAAGCAGCAATCCACCGCGGTGCGGTCGGCCCGGTCCACCGTCGTCACACAATCCGACCAGGGTGAACGCGACAACATCCGGACGCGGATCGTTCGCAACCACAACCGCAACCATGCCACGACGGTCGAGTACTTCCAGGTCGTCGAGCACTACAGCGTGCAGACGGAGCTGTTGCGGCAGGAGCCAGTCGTGATGCTCCCCTACGCGGTGCCCGAGCTGCTGTGGAACCGCTTTCCGGCTTTCGAGACGGTCTCGCCGATGGGCGAGATCGCCGATCTCAAGCGCGGCCTGCTGGATGTCGCGTCACGCGCGGCGGCGGATCTGGGATTCA
>JAZBPF010000679.1:0-9049 GCA_036351515.1 Pseudomonadales bacterium
ACGATGCGGCTGGAAGAGCGGCGTGCGACCTCAGGTGGCGCACAGCGGGAAGCGCGATCCCGCACGGACCGTGGCGGTCGAGACGAGAACCTTCATGGACCACCCTCCGTACGGGAACGCGATGGCCGAAATCTACTCCCCTTTTTGGCCGATGCGAAGCGCCCAGCCAAAGGCTGCAGGAGCCGGTAGACCAGACCCGGTGCCGACCGGTAGACCAGACCCGGTGCCGAGAGGGACGGGGCGGATGGGGATCCGGCATCCCCTGCGGTAGTACGGAACCCCTCGTGGCCGCACGCACCCCTCGCAGTGCGTGGGTCGGTCCTTCGCCCGGTGTGCTTGCAGCGATGCTGCCCAGCCTGCAGGTGCGGAGCCTTCTACGCCCGCTCCCCTTCGACCGGTACCGGGGGCGCCTCGTTCGCACGACGCATGTTCTGCCGAACGTGCTCCAGCAGTTCCGTGAGGGTCCGTCGCTCGGAGCCCGTGAGCCCCTCCAGCGCGCGTTCCGTGAGTTCGTCACTCACGGCCGTGAGCGGGGCCAGCAGGGGCTCGATGCGGTCCGTGAGGACGACCCGGTTCACGCGGCGATCTGCCGGGTCCGCCTCGCGACGGATCCAGCCACCCGCTTCGAGCCGGTCCAGGAGCTTGCCGAGCGGGGACTTGGCCATCCCCACCGCGTGGGCGAGCTCCGTCTGCGTGAGCGCTTCGCTCCGGTAGAGCTCGCCGAGCACCTGCCAGGCGGAGATCGTCAGACCGAGGTGTGCGACCTGCGTGTCGAACCAGCGGAACAGAAGCAGCCGCACGTCGGAGACCAGCGCCGGCAGGCTTCGCGCGGCTTCGGCAGGCGTCATGGCCTGAGGCGACGCGGCGTTCCTGGATGGGCTCTGGTTCGGCACGATCGGCACCCCCGGAAGGTAGTATCATCGGATACTATCTACTACGATACGGCTTCCGCCAACCCCTTCGGAGGTGCTGTGCGCATCCGGCCTTGCCCCCCACGATCCGCATCGGCGGTCGTGGCCCAGCTGCTTCTCCTCCTGGGCGCGTTTTCCGGCGCCGCGCTCGCCCGCGACCCGGTCGACGTCGAGGTCGTACGGGTCGAGGCCGTCACGGTCGACAGCCGCGTCGAGGCCACGGGCACGATCGCCGCCCACAAGACCACGGACATCCTCCCGATCGTCGGCGGTCTCGTGGAAGCGGTGCACGTTTCCGTCGGCGATCGTGTCGACGGCGGCGATCCGCTCTTCACCATGCGCACGATCGAACTCGCGCTGCGCCGGGACGAGCAGCGCCATGGCCTCGCCCTCGCCCGCGCCGAGCTGCGCGACGCCGAGGCCGATCTCGAACGGAACCGCGGCCTGGCGGAGCGGCGCCTCGTGCCCCTGGAACGCGTCGCGGACCTCGAGGCCCGGCGCGACGTGGCGAGGGCGCAGGTGGGGATCGCTGAGACCCGCCTCGCCGCCGCAGAGCAGGTCCTCGAGGATGCGGTGGTCCGGGCCCCCTTCCGCGGCGTGGTCACGGCCCGGGGGGTGGACGAGGGCGCTTTCATCGAGACCCGCGGGATGATGCGCACGGAACCCGCGATCCAGCTCATGAAGGTCGACGTCGTGGCGGCGATCGTCATGGTGCCGGAAACCCACGTGGACCGGATCCGGGTGGGCACTCCTGCCGTGGTCCGGATCGACGGCCTCGGTGCGGACGGACATTTCGAGAGCATCGCCCACATCGTGAACGACCGCGTCGACCACGAGTCCCGCTCCTTCGAGGTCCGCGTCGGCATCGCCAACGAGGACTATCGAGTGAAGCCCGGCCTCTTCTGCCGGGTGACCTTCACGCCTCCGGCGCGCGAAGTACCGGCGCTGCCCCGGAGCGCGATCCGTGGCAGTGGCGAGCAGTCCTGGGTGTTCGTGGAGGAGAACGGCGTGGCGCGCCGGCGTCCGCTCGTCGCGCGCGAGCTCGACGCGGAACGGGTCCAGGTGGTTTCCGGCCTGGCCGTGGGCGACGCGGTACTGACCGGCCCGGGCGTGGCCCGTCTGGCCGAGGGGATGGCCGTGCGCATCGCCCGGGCGGGAGCGTCCCGCCCTGCCGCGCTCGGAGGCTGAGCCGTGTACCTCGCCGATCTCTCGATTCGCCGCCCCGTCATGGCGGTGATGGTCGTCGGGGCGCTCGTCGTCCTCGGCTGGATCTCCCTCGGCCGCGTCGGCGTCGATCTCTTCCCTCCCGTGGAGTTTCCCTACGTCGCCGTGGAGACGCGCCTCGAAGGCGCGGCGCCGGAGACGGTCGAGTCGGAGATCACCGACAAGATCGAGGAGGAGGTGAACGCGACCGCAGGCATCGAGAGCCTGCGCTCCACCTCGTCCGAGGGCCTCTCCCTCGTGATGATCGAGTTCGGTCTCGACGAGGACGCGGACACCAAGGCCCAGGACGTGCGCGAGCGCATCGACCTCGCCCTCGACGAGCTCCCCGCGGAGGCCGAGAAGCCCGTCATCCGCAAGGTCGATCCCGACGCCGATCCGATCCTCACGGTCATGCTCGCCGGGGATGCTCCGATCCGCGAGCTCACGGAGTTCGCCGAGCGCGACGTCAAGGAACGCCTGCAGCGCATTCCCGGCGTCGGCGGCGTGCAGCGCGTGGGCGGCCTCGAGCGCGAGATCCGCATCTGGCTCGACGCCCATCGCCTGCGGAGCTACGGCCTGACCGTCGACGAGGTGGTGAACGCCATCCGCCGCGAGCACCAGGAAATCCCCGGCGGGCGCCTGGAGACCGCGGGCGGGCGCCGCGAGCTCTCCGTGAAGACTCTCGGTGAGGTCGAGCGCGTCGAGGGCTTCGGCGAGATCGTCGTCGCGCAGCGTGGGGCCGCCACCGTGCGCGTGCGGGACGTGGCCCGCATCGAGGACGGCATGGAGGACGAGCGCAGCTGGGCGGAGCTCGACGGCGTCCCCGGCGTCGCCCTGCAGATCCGCCGCCAGTCCGGGCGCAACACGGTGGAGGTCGCGCGCGCGGTGGAGGCGGAACTCGCACGGATCGAGGCGGAGCTGCCGCCGGGCCTGCGCATCACCCTCGCCAAGGACGTCTCGCGCTTCATCGAGTCGTCCATCGACGACGTGATGGTGGACATCCTCCTCGGCGTCGGCCTGGTGGTCGTGGTAACGCTCTGCTTCCTGCTCTCCGTACGCGCGACCATCGTCGTGGCGCTCGCGATCCCCACCTCCATCGTCGCCACCTTCTTCATGTTCTGGGTGATGGACTTCACCGTGAACATGCTCACGCTCATGGCGCTCGGCGTCTCCATCGGCCTGCTTGTGGACGACGCGATCGTGGTCCTGGAATCCGTGTTCCGGCGCATCGAGCAGGGCGAGGACCGCGCCATGGCTGCCTCCGTGGGCACGGAGCAGGTCGGAGGCGCCATCGTCGCCGGCAGTCTCGCGGTCATGGGCGTGTTCGCGCCGATCGCCTTCATGGAGGGCATCGTCGGGCGCTTCTTCTACCAGTACGGCCTGACCATCGTGATCGCGGTGGCCGTCTCGCTGTTCGTGTCCGTGACCCTCACGCCCATGCTCTGCGCGCGGGTCCTGCGGGCGACGGACGGGCAGGCGAAGGGGATCTTCGCGGTCCTCGACGCGGCCTACGGCGTCGTGGAGCGGCGCTACGAGCGCTGGCTGCGCTTCGCTCTCTCCCACCGGCCGGCGATCCTCGTCGGGGCGCTCGCCGCGGTCGTCGTGGGCGGCTGGTTCGCGGGGCAGATCCCCGTCGGCTTCGATGCGCGGACCGACCGGAGCGAGTACACGGCGACCGTCGAGCTGCCGCTCGGCACCGGCATCCAGGAGAGCAAGGAGATCGGCCGCCGGGCGCAGCAGGCGCTGGCGGCACTCGAGCACACGCAGCTCGTGTTCATGAGCATCGGCTCCGGCGCCGAGGCAGCCTCGAACCTCGTGGAGTTCTACGTCGCGATCACCCCGAAGCAGGAGCGCGCGCAGACCCAGCGGGAACTCATGGACGGCGCGCGTCGAGCGCTCACGGACGCGATCCCGGAGGCCCGGGCGATCCGCCTCGGGGAGATCCCCTGGATCGGGGGGACGGGCATGACCCAGGCCGATTTCCAGATCGCGCTCCGGGGTCCGGAGCTTTCCGTCCTCGAGGAACGGTCGTCGGCGCTCATGGAGGGCTTGCGCGCGACCGGCCACTTCACCGACATCGACTCCACCTACCAGGCCGGCAAGCCCGAGGTGCACGTGGCACTCGACCGGGCCCGCGCGGCGGATCTCGGCATCTCCGCGCAGGCGCTCGCCCTCGCCGTCCGGACGCTGGTCGGCGGCGAGGACGTGACGACCTTCGAGGAAGGCGGCGACCGCTTCGACGTGCGCGCACGGCTCGAGGAGTCCGACCGTGACCGACTCGCGGCGCTCGATCTGATCCAGGTGCGCGCCGGCGACGGCACGCTCGTCGACCTCGCCAACGTGGCCGACGTGACCGTCGCGTCCGGACCGACACAGGTGAACCGCCTCGACCGGGCCCGGACCATCTCCGTCTACGCCAATGCCGCCGTCGGCGTCGCCGTGGGCGAGGCCAAGCTCGACTCGGACCGGCTCCTCGCGGCGCTGGAGCTGCCGCCGGGGTACACCGTGCGCTACGACGGCGCCTCGGAGCAGATCGAGAAATCCGCCCAGGCCGTGGTCTTCGCCCTCGGCCTCGCGGTCGTCGCCCTGTACATGATCCTCGCGAGCCAGTTCGACAGCTTCGGCCAGCCCCTCGTGATCATGGCCACGGCGCCCCTGTCCTGGATCGGCGCCTTCGTGCTGCTCGCGCTCACCGGCGGCGAGCTCACGCTCTGGGCGCAGATCGGCCTCGTGGCGCTCATGGGTCTCGTGATGAAGAACGGGATCCTGCTCGTGGACTACGCCAACCAGGTGCGCGCGCAGGATCCGATGACCACGAGCCCGAGCGAGGCCATGCTACGGGCCGGCCGCCTGCGCCTGCGGCCGGTGCTCATGACGGCCTTCTCCACCATCTCCGGGATGATCCCCGTGGCACTCTCGGATTCCGACGGCTCGGAGATGCGCTTCCCCATGGGCGTGATCGTCATCGGCGGTCTCGCCTCCTCGACGCTGCTCACGCTGTTCGTGGTGCCGGTGATCTACACCTACTACCTGGGGCTGCTGCGGCGGGGAGCGGCCCTGCTGGACTGGGTGCGGATGCGGGGAGCGGAGACCTGAAGCCTCTAAAGAAGGGGTCAGTGTGATTTCTTCGGAGGCCAGGAAGGACCATGGGGTGTTTGCCCGAACGCCGATACCTCCCTCTCCGGGCTTGGTGCTGCTCGGGGCGAGGACGGCGACGTCCAGGCCCACCGACAGCGAGGCCGAGGCAGGACTCACGACGGCCGAGGTATTCCGTTCGACATGGTACCCGGGGCGGGACTCGAACCCGCACGCCTTGCGGCTGGAGATTTTAAGGCTTCGGCCAGAGCGATCTAACCTCCCGACACCCCTCGCTTTTCTCGCTCCTCACAGCAGCACGCTTCAGGGCATTACACCAGCTATACACCCCCTGAAACGCTGTCGGTTCGTCATCACCCCTTGATGATGGAGCACGACATGGACACCAAGAGCCTACCGAAGGACCCTACGGCCGCCTACGCGCTCGGTGCACGCGACGCATTCGAGCAGGCCGACCACATCGCTGGCGTTGCAGAGTGCCAGCGCCGGACTCTCGCCGAGGTTCGCGAGCAGATTCAGCAGCGACGGTCTGACGCGGAGCACCAGGGCGGTCCCTACTTCCCCGAGGGCCCCGGGGACCGCATCGCCAAGGTTCGGCGCATGGTCCTCTGCCTCGAACTCATGGGGATCGACGGATTGCAGGGCGCCTGCACCGAAGCGCTGGAAGGCTACAGCTACATCCTGCGAGCGATCGGCGAGGAGCTCGAGGCCGCGGACGAGTCGTTCGACGGCTACCGGGAGCGTCCGTTCTCGGGCGAGTGAGGGCACGAAGATGCCCCCGAAGGCGCCCAAGGCGCCCAAGATGCCCCTTCCACAGAGTGGGCACCTTCGGCGGACAAGGGGCACCTTCGGAGCCGCGGCGCCGTGTGCATCTACTCACGCGGCGTCGCGTTCATGGACTACAGCAGCACCCCCTCCCCTGGCGCACCCTGCACACGTCCTCGCGATTCGCCGAGGACACGCGCCCGCCAGTACGGGGGCGCCCTACCTCCCCGACCGGATCGAAGCCGCCTGTAGGCTGTTCGGCGGGATGATCACGGCGTCGCCCTGCTCGATCTCCGCACGGAGCCCCTCGGCCATGGCCCGGATGACGTTCCCGTTCGCCGAGGCTGAGCCGTCCACGGTGAGGCGCACCGTGAGGGCCGCCTGGTTCGTGTCGCGCTCCTGGACGCCCAGGGCGGCGTTCTGAGCCGTCACGGGCTGACCGCTGCCGAAACCACCGCCGAGGCCACCACCGCCACCACCAGAGCCGCCGCCGCCGGCCACGCTCATGGCGGCGCCCTCGGCCAGGCCCATGGCGGCGATGAATCCGGCGCTCATCTTCGCGCTCGCCATGAACTTCGCAGCCACCGGAGGACCCGCGATCGGCCCGAGCTCCGCCAGCGCACGCCCGGCTGCTCGGTGCCCGTCGATGAGGACGGAGGCGACGCCGATGGCCTTGGAGATCGCCAGCGAGTACAGGGCCGCGTTCTTGCTCTCGGCCGTGAGCGCCGTAGCGACGTTCCCCGCCATCGAGAGGCCCATCTCCAGCATGGCGCCCTTCTGCGCCTGGAGACGCTCCTCGATGGAAGCACGCTGCCGTGCCGCCCGCTCCTCGATCTCGATCATTCGTTGCATGTGGGCCCGGGCATCCGCCTCGAGGCGCTCCCTGGCGGCCGCGTGGCGCTCGTGCTCCTCGGCCTCGGCTTCCATGACCATCTCGCGGTGCGCTTCGATGTCCTCCTGCGAGAAGTCGAACGGGGCCGGCAGGCTCGCCGGGCCACCGCTGACGGACGCTCGGCCGGTCTCGATGGCACCAGGGGCCTGGGGCTCCCCGCCGCTCTGAGGCCCGAAGACGCGCTCGGCCGGGCTCTGGTTCTGGCCGGTCGGGTCGCCGTACTGAAGGTTCGCGATGCCCGTCCCGATCAGGCTCCCGAACCGCGACAGGGCGCCCACCGTCGAGATCGCCCCGGCTGCGATCTTCCCGAACGCCTCCGCCAGCGGGAGCAGCGCGTCGGAGTATTCGAGGATCGCGTCCGTGATCCGGCCGGAGAACTGCGTCGAGAGCCGGTCCATCGCGTCGTTCAGGCGCACGGCGTTCTGGATCGACGCGTCGGAGATCACGCCCCCGTCGGCGTTGAGCTGGGCCGCGAGCTCGTCGAGGCTCTGGATCCCGCCGTCCAGGGCGGCCGCCAGCTTCGGACCGGCCTCCTCCCCGAACAGCTTGGACGCCCGCGCAGCACGGTCGGCGTCGCTCTCGATCTGCCCGAGGCGGTACAGCACGGCCTCGAGGGCGGGCTCCGTGTCCATGTCGAGCGAGATGCCCAGGGCCGTCAGCGCGTCGGCGTACTCCTTCGAGCCGTCCCGGGCGAGACCCATCCGCCGGTTGAACCGCTGGAGTGCGAGGTCCACGTCCCGCGAGGTCGTGCCGGCGAGCTGGCCGAAGGCGAAGCGGAGTTCCTGTACGCGCTTCGTGGAGACGGACGCGACCCGGGCGGCCTTGTCGATCGCGTCGCCCATGGCCGCGGCCTTCGTCGCCGCTGCGGCGAACGCGGCGCCCATCGTCGCCACGGGCAGGGCCAAGGCCCGGGCCTTGGCCCCCATGTCCTGCATCCGGCGCTGCGCGGAATCGAAGCCCGCCCGCGTCCGGTCGTCCGCGACGATCTGATACTGCGCCTTCACCGTCCGGGCCATGCGCTACTCCTCAGAATCGAGGCCGGCCGCGCGGGAAAGGAGCTTCACGTAGCAGAAGAACCCGCCGCCGGCTGTCGGTGTTGTTCGCCCTGGAGTGAGGCCGGGTCACCGCCGACTGGACCCGCCCGGGGGACTGGTGCCCCGGGATCAGTTCGCGAGGGCGCACTCCTCCGGGATCTCGGCTGGCACCGCTCCGGGCGCCACCGCGCCCTCGCTCAGCTCCGCCAGCGCGTCGTGGACGCCCTCCTCGAGCACCGCGCGGATCGCTGCAACCGAATCGGCGGTGTGAGCCAGCGGGGCCAGCTTCGCGGGGAGAGAGAGCAGCCGGGCGCGCACGTTGCCGTACTGGTCAGCGACCGCGGCCGCCACGTCCTCGACCAGGACGGCTTGCCCGCGTTCCTGGGCGAGCAGGAGCTCCTGGCGCCGCCGCTGCGTCCGGGCGAGGCGAGCGCGCTCCTGGGCGAGGTCGAGGTACTCGCCGTCCTCGGAATCGATCCTTCGCTGGATTTCCCGGTTGATGGCCCACTCCAGCACCGCGGCGGCGTCGTAGATGTTCGCCTTGCCGCGGCGCTCCGGCTGAGGGAAATCCGGCTCCGAGCCCCACGAAACCACAGTTCTCGTGCTGACGCGGCAGAGCTCGGCGACCTGGGCCTTGGTCAATTCCAGCACGGTGCGCCTCCGGTCGATGTGTGAAGGAAGCCCCTACAGGGTTCTGTGCCTAGCGGGATCTCGCGCCTCAGAGCACCCGTAGGGGCCACGCCTCCAGGAGGACCCGGAGCGGCGCGCATCGAGAAGTCCCGGCCGGCTCCCTGGACCGAAGGAGGATCACGGGGAGCCGGGGCGCGCCACCTCTCACGAGGCCCGGGATGATCGTCATGCGCCCGCGTTGCGGACGATCGAGCGCCACTCGAGCGGAGCGGCGGCGTGGTCCGAACGGACCTTCCGCGCGATGCCGTCCACGTCGAAGCCGGTCTTCTCCTCGATCTCGAACGGAACGCCACCGAGGAAGCCCTGCTCGATGCTCTGGAGCTGGGCGGGATCGCAGGCCAGATACCACGCCGTAGTGGATGCTTCGTCCAGCCGCGGCTCGCAGACGACCTCGAGGTTTCTGATGAACTGGAGCGAAGGCGTGGCCGTCGTGGAGCCCGGCGGAATGAGCGAGCTCA